>NZ_CAXIAK010000028.1:0-38849 GCF_964021665.1 uncultured Acidovorax sp. | reverse complement strand
TGGTCGCGACGCTCGGACTTCGCCTCGGATCTCGCCCGGCGCGCCCGCGTGCGGGGGGTGGGCCTGGTGAGCGTGCTGCAGCGGCTGGTGCGCAGCGACCGCCGTGCCGGCTGCCGCAGCAGGGGCAGGAGGCTGCTGGTGCTGGGCGTGCGCTCCGGGTGGAGTCGCGGCGCGGGCTTCCCAGGCGAGGATGTCGGCGTGCCCACGCGGGAATTCGGCCACCGCATCGTGGGCTTGGCGCCAGCTGGGCGCGGGTGTTTCAAGGGCAGGCGTGGGCAGTTCCAAATAGAACAGCGGCGCAGTGGGCGCTTGCGGGTCGGCAGCGTTCAACGCCGTTTGGGCCAGGCACAAGGTTGGGCCAGCACCATCAGGCAGGTGGCCCATCGGCGCAGTGGGGGCGAAATGCGCGGCAGGGCTGGCGCAAAAAGAGGCGATAAATCAGGGGCGCGCATGGCGGTCTCCAGACAACGAACAAAGGCATTGGCGCTGCGAAGCAAGCCCGGCTGGCAGGCAGCAGGGCCACGGCAGACGCACTTCGGGCGTCGGAGATCAGGCGATGGGCGGTTTGATCAGCAACGCCGCAGGGGCGTTGTGCAAGGGCGCGGGGGTATGGCGCAGGTGCGCGCCGGGCAGCCGGGGCACATACGGGGAAACGCCGGGCGCGGCAAGCATGGCCGAGTGACTAATCTCACAGGCCGAGCAGGTGGCGTGCTCATGCGGGTGGCATTCGGCAGATGCGTCCGCGCAGTGGTTGCCCAGGTCTGCAGCGGTGCCGTAGTGGCTTGGGTCGTCGTGGGTGGCGTGCTGCGCCGTGTCAGCAGCGTGCTGGTGTGCCGTAGCGGCTTGCGTCAGCGCCAGGGGCGGTAGCACCCCCGCAGCCATGGCGGTGCCCGTGAGGCCCCGAAGGACCAGCACCACCATGAGGACAAAAAACAAGCCGCGACGCATGCGATGAATGATACGGCCAGGTGAACAAAGGTTCCCGCGATGGGGGATTCAGTGCCCAGGCGCTGTGAATACCGGCAACGGCTCTTACACCGCCATGTAGCGCCCGGGGCGGTGGTTCATGGCCAGCACCAGGTTCAGGGCCACGGCACCAGCCACAGACCAAGCCACGCGCAGGGGCTCTACGGTCCACAGGGCCAGCAGCACGATGGCGCAGTCCACAGCCATCTGCACCTTGCCGGCGCGCCAGCCGTAGCGGTCTTGCAGGTACAGCGCCAAAATGCCCACGCCCCCCAGGCTGCAGCGGTGGCGAAACAGCACGAGAAAACCCGTGCCGGTGATGAGCCCGCCCGCCACGGCGGCATACACGGGCTGCAGCTGCGCAAACTGCAGGAACTGCGATTGCAATTCCGTCAGCACTGACAGCAGCAGCACGGCGATGAAGGTTTTGAGCGTGAAGGCCCGGCCCAGCTTGCGCAGCGCCAGCCAGTAAAAGGGCAGATTCAGCACGAAGAAAATCTTGCCGAAGCCAATGCCCGTGGCGTAGTGCAGCAAAAACGCCAGCCCGGCCGTGCCGCCGGTCAGCAGGCCCGCACTGGTGAAAAACGCCACGCCCACGGAAATCAGCAGCACCCCGGTAAAGATCGCCACGGCGTCTTCAGTGAGGGTGTGGGGCACCGCCACGGGGGGCGGAACAGCGGGGGCGGCGGAGGTGCGGGACATGGGTGCGGGCGGCAAACGAAGGTGCGATTGGACCATGCAAGCCCCATGCCTGGGCTTGTGGTGCGTCAAAAAACCAGCAAGCAGGCGCTGTGTGCCACCTGGGCAGCTTGCTGATTCAAAGCTTATTTGCTATTGATTTTATAGCTTCTTGCGCTTGTGGTTAAAGCGCCTGCGGCTGATTTTCCTTCGAAGCATGGGCCAGCTCCTGGCGGGCCTGGCGCACCACGCTCCACCCGCCAGAGATGGCCAGGGCCGCCATCACACCGGCCACCACCAGGTCGGGCCAGCTGCGGCCCGTGCCAAACACCCCCAGCGCGGCCAGCATCACGGCCACGTTGCTCAACGCATCGTTGCGGGTGCACAGCCACACGCCGCGCATGTTGGCGTCGCCATCGCGCCAGGCGTACAGCAGCAGGGCCACGCCCACGTTGGCAGCCAGTGCCAGCAGGCCGACCGAGCCCATGGTGAGCGCCTCGGGCGTGATGCCCTGCCATGCGCCCCAGGCCACCCGGCCAATCACAAACACCCCGAAGGCCAGCATGCTGGCGCCTTTGAGCAGCGCTGCCCGGGCGCGCCACTGCAGCGCCATGGCCAGCACTAGGAGCGATACGCCGTAGTTGGCCGCGTCGCCGAGAAAGTCGATGGCGTCGGCCAGCAGGGAGGCGGAGCCTGAACTCAGCCCCGCGCCCAGCTCCACCACAAACATGGCGGCGTTTACGAGCAGGGCGATCCACAGAATGCGCCGGTAGCGCGGGTCTGCGCTGGCGGTGGGGGTGTGGCAATGGTCGGTGCACTGGGCAGACATGGTGGTCTTTCTAAACTGAGGTTCGGGTTGCAATGGCATCATTGGAAACCTTGAAGCCACTTGAAGGTCAAGCCCCATGGTTGATGACGTTGCAGTGCACCGCATTGGCGAGGCCGCCCGGCAGTCGGGCGTGTCGCCCGCCAACATCCGTTACTACGAAAAGGAAGGCCTGCTGCCGCCCGGCGCCCGGGGTGACAACAGTTACCGACTTTACAGCGCCGCCGATGTGCACCGGCTGCGCTTTGTGCGCCTGTGCCGTGCCATGGACATGTCGCTGGACGAGGTGCGCACCCTGCTGGCGCTGGACCTGACGCGCAAGGAAGACTGCCACGCCGCCTGCGACACCCTGGACGAGCACCTGCGGCATGTGCGCGCACGCCTGGCAGAGTTGCAGGCGCTGGAGGCTGATCTGATGGCCCTGCGCAGCCACTGTGATGGTTCTGACGCGCAGTGCCACATCATCGAAGCCCTGCACCAGCGGGCAGATGCGCAAAGCAGCGCACCCATTGCGCCAGGGTCTGCGGCTGGCAAGCGCCATGTGTGATGGGGGCGTGATGGCAACTTTGCCAGCGGCCAGTGCAGGCGGCGCGCCATGCATGTTTCAAAGTGCTTTGTGTGCTTCTGTTTTGATAGCTGGCGGCGCTTGATGGATAAGCGCTGGAGGCCAAAAACGTTTGATGTCATCGGCCGCTGCCTGAAACGCGGTGTGGCCCGGTGCGCAGCTATGATCCAGCCATGATTTCGCGCTTGCCCGGCCTTTCCCTGTCCGAACGCGCCTGGGGCGTGGTGCGGCGCTGGGCGCTGGCCTGGTGGCGCATCTTGTACCTGGGTGCCGTGGTGTGTGTGCTGGTGCTGTCGCCGTCCAGTTACGGCAAGGTCACCCGGCGCGCTCTGGCACGCCACCTGTATCTGGACACCGCCCCGGTGCTGCTGGGTTTTACCGTGTTGGCAGCGCTGATCAGCCTGGTGCTCACGCGCATCGTGGTTGTCACGGCCATCAGCTATGGCTTGTCGCGCTACGCGCTGGAGATGGTGATCCGCGTGCTGGTGCTGGAGCTGATCCCTTTGACGGCTGCGCTGTTCGTGGCCATGCGCTGCACCATTCCCAACGGCACGCAGCTGGCGCTGCTGCGCCAGTCTGGCCACCTGGCCCGCCTGAGCCATGCGGGGGCTGACCCCATTCGTGTGGAGCTGCTGCCCCGCGCCGTAGCGGGCGTGTTTGCCTGCATCACCCTGGCGGCGTTGAGCTGCGTGGTCGCCCTGGTGTTGGCCTACCTCGGCGTGTATGGCTTCAGCCTGGCGGGCCTGCCCAGCTACACGCGCATGTTTGGGCATGTGTTTGCGCCTGCGGTCACGCTGGTCTTCGTCATCAAAACCGTGTTGTTCAGCCTGGCGGTGGCGCTCATCCCCATGGCCGCCGGGTTGTACGACACGGGCGAGCGCACGCAGCCCGATTCAGAACTGGGCGGGCTGGCGCGCATGTTTGCCGTGCTGCTGCTCATCGAAGTTGGCTCGCTGGTGGGGAACTACTACTGATGCGGCCCCTGAACCAGACCATGCCCCCACCATCCCCGGCCCGTTGGGGCCGTACAGATTGTTTGCCATGAACCCTTCCGTACCCCCGCCCCCATCTGCTGCGCCACCCGATCCGGCGGGCACGCCCATCGCTGCCGATGCTGCGCATGTGGAATCCCTGCGTCCTGTGGCCTCTCTGGAGCTGAAGGCCGCGATGCTGCTGCTGTTCACGCTGGCGTTGATCGTGGGGTCCGGCCTGTACCTGCTGTATGCGCGGGGTGCGTTTGAGCCCACGCAAACCCTGGTGCTCACTGCCGATGACTCTGAAGGCGTGGTGGTAGGCATGGACATGACCTTCTCGGGCTTTCCGATCGGGCGCGTGCGCCGCATCGAGCTGGCCGAGGACGGCAATGTGCGCATCCTCATCGACGTGCCGCGCAAGGACGCGCACTGGCTGCGCGAGTCCAGCGTGTTCACGCTGGTGCGCGGCGTGGTGGGGGGCACCAACATCCGCGCGTACAGCGGCATCCTGACCGACCCACCGTTGCCTGCCGGTGCCGTGCGCCCCGTGTTGCGTGGCGATGCCACGGCCGAGATTCCGCAGCTGATGGCGTCTGCCCGTGAACTGCTGGGCAACCTCAATGCCCTCACCGCGCAAGACGCAGCCCTGGGCAGCAGCTTGGCCAACGTGCAGGCCCTGACCCAGCGGCTGAGCGGCCCTGGTGGCGCCTTGGGCGTGCTGATGGGCAACGAAGCCGATGCCCGAAAAATCATCACCACGCTGGAGCGCACCAACACGCTGCTGGCGCGCCTGGATGGCCTGGCCAAGCAGGCCGATCGCCAGGTGTTTGGTGAGGACGGCAAAGACGCGCTGGTGCCTGACCTGCGGGCATCGGTCGGGCAGCTCAATGCCTTGCTGGAAGAAACGCGCAACAGCCTCAAGAAGGTGGATGCGGTGCTGGTAGAGGCTCAGGCCATCGGCGCCAACACCCGCGAAGCCACCACCGACCTGGGCGCCTTGCGCGCCGATGTGGAAAGCAACCTGCGCAAGGTGGAAAGCCTGGTGAACGAAATCCAGCGCAAATGGCCTTTTGCGCGCGACACCGAAATCCGACTGCCATGACACAGCGCACTTGTTTTTTTCTGACTGCCTGGCCCCGCTGGATATGCCCGCCTTCCAGCCCGTCTGCGCGCCGCCTGCGCACCGTTTGGGCGCCGCTGCTGGTGTGCGCTGCCCTGGCAGCTTGTTCCAGCAAGCCCGCCATCCCAGACTGGCAGATGAATGCGCACGGCTCCACCGAAAAGGCCTTGCAGGCCTACCTGACAGGCAACAGCCGGGTAGAGGGGCAGGAATGGACACGTGTACGCCGAGAGCTCGCCAGCACTGGCCGGCTGGACCTGGTGGCCCGGGCAGAACTGTTGCGCTGTGCGGCGCAGGCAGCCAGCTTGGCGCTGACGCAAGCTTGCCCGCCATTCGAGGCCCTGCAGCAGGATGCCGCAGGCCCTGAAAAAGCCTATGCCAATTACCTGCTGGGCCGCCCCTTGGCGGCTGATGAACGGGCTTTGTTGCCGCCCGCGCAGCGCCCGGTGGCTACCGCCTTGGCGCAGTCGAGTGCTGCCAACGCTGCGGCACTGCTCAAGGGGGTGGAAGATCCCCTCTCGCGCCTGGTGGCCGCTGGCACCTTGTTCCGTGCAGGGCAGGCCGGGCGCGAAGTGGCTGCCGTGGCAGTAGACACCGCTTCAGCCCAGGGCTGGCGACGCCCCCTGATGGCATGGCTGACCGTGCAGGCCAACCTGGCCCAGGCCGCCGGAGACGCAGAAGCCGCAGCGCAAGCCCGCAGGCGGTTGGCTCTGATGGCTCCTTGAAGGCATCAAGCCCACGGGATCCGCGGCCTCAGCTCGGCGTGTAAGCGGCGGTCTGCACAGCGCTGTGTTGGCCACTCAGCGTGCAGGTTCCACCGGTAAAAGCATATCCAGTTGCCCGGGGAGCAGCGGCAGAGAGTCTGCCGACTGCACAACCCAATCGGGCGCGGAGCCCACCAAGGCGGCCACGAGTGCCAAAGTCACCGTGGCAACAAATGCCAGCAAAGCAATGGCTTGCGAAGAGAGGTGACTGGATGTCATGGCGTTGCTCCTTCAAAGGGTGTGAACACCGTTGATTGGGGACGCGGGGGCCTCAATGGTCCATCCCACTCTGGCCTCAATGGCCAGTGGGTGAGATTCCACCAAAAGCCCGCAGTTCCATGTGTCAGACAAGTTCGCATCGGGGCATCGCGTTGTCGCGATTTGTATCTGAGCTCTGCGGCTGGATGCGCACCTGCTTACTGTTCATCCCCCATCGTTGGTGAATGGACCCGCTGGAAGGGGCTTGCAGGAGCGGCAACGCATTCCTCAAGACCCTTCATGCCCATGTCACGCGTCAGGACAGGCGCACATCAAAGTACATGCACTCTGCTTCACCCAGGTCGCGAAATCCCGCCTGCCTCGCGGCGGTGCAAGCCTTGGCCCAGCGTGCTGCCAGCTCCAGGTCTGCCTGCGAAATATCTTCGTCGGCAGCACCCTCCAGCCCCGACATCGTGTCCAGCGCGGCAGCCACTTCTTCCGGACCTCCAAGCGCCTGCTCCAGGGCTTTGGCATAACGTGCCTCGGCTTGCGCGCGCGCCCGCTCTGGCACCTCATCGGGGCAGTCTTGCAGGGTGACGGTGTACAGCGTATCAATCACTTCCATGGTCGAACTCCTTGATAAAGACTGTTTAAATATACAGTATTTTGATGCAAGTTTAATCACACTGGTTGAGTGATTCCGTCGCCCAAGGTGAGCCGTTTCATCGCCTCGCTCAGCATGGGTACGCTTAGCCATCAGGGCAGAAGTTCCCTCGCTCAGACCCAAGTGATGTATGGCGTAGCTTTCACAACGCTCTGCCATATGGCGAGGTGGTTGAAAGCACGATGTCTGAACTGAAGCTTGTTGGGCGGCGGAGTGGACCGGCCTTGGAGCCATTGACCTTTGTGACCAGATGGGTATGGCTGTTGGGTGCCGCCGATCTGCACGGTGATGGGAGAGGCAGCGCCAAAGCCCTCAGGTGGTGGTGCCCCTGACACTCGCGCGCCACAGTCGCGTGCCAGCCAAAGCCCATTTCGCCGCAGAAAAAGAAAAAGGCCGGAAGCTCGTGGAAGCTTCCGGCCTTATCTGTGGTGCCCGGGGCCGGAATCGAACCGGCACGCCTTGCGGCGGGGGATTTTGAGTCCCCTGCGTCTACCAATTTCACCACCCGGGCGGGTAATTTGTGAAGACGCAAATTATGGCACAGTAGTGACCATGAATTACCAAACTATCGAACAAGCGGTTGGCAACACGCCACTGGTGGCCTTGCAGCGCATTGGTGCACAGGAAAACGCGGCGCGTGGCAATGTGGTTTTGGGCAAGTTGGAAGGCAACAACCCTGCGGGCTCGGTGAAGGACCGGCCTGCGCTGTCCATGATCCGCCGTGCGGAGGAGCGTGGTGACATTCGGCCGGGCGATACGCTGATTGAGGCGACGTCGGGCAACACCGGCATTGCGCTGGCCATGGCCGCTGCCATCAAGGGCTACCGCATGGTGCTGGTGATGCCTGAGGATTTGTCGATTGAGCGGGCCCAGACCATGAAGGCCTTTGGTGCCGAGCTGGTGCTGACCCCCAAGAGTGGTGGCATGGAGCATGCCCGTGACTTGGCCGAGGCCATGCAAAAGCGCGGAGAGGGCAAGGTGCTGGACCAGTTCGGCAATGAGGACAACCCCCGCATCCACTACGAAACGACAGGCCCCGAAATTTGGGAGCAAACGGGCGGACGCGTCACGCACTTTGTGAGTGCCATGGGAACCACCGGAACCATCTCAGGGGTGTCGCGTTACCTCAAGGAAAAAAATCCGGGCATCCAGATCATCGGAGCCCAGCCCCAGGAAGGCTCGCGCATTCCGGGCATTCGCAAGTGGCCGCAGGAATATCTGCCCAAAATTTACGACCCGCGCTCGGTGGACGAACTGGTGTACGTGAGCCAGGACGATGCCGAGGAAATGTGCCGCCGCCTGGCCCGTGAGGAAGGCATTTTCGCGGGGATTTCTGCCGCTGGCGCTTGCTGGGTAGCCCAGCAGATCGCGCTGCGTGAGCAAGACGCCACCATCGTCTTTGTGGTGTGTGACCGGGGCGATCGCTACCTCTCTACAGGGGTGTTTCCTGCCTGAAGCAGGCTCAGGCCATCTTGATATGGCCTGGTGCGCTGGGGGTTGAATTTTGAATGAAATATGGCTCTGGCGCTTGATGGATAAGCGCAGTCAGCTATCTTTTTGGAAGCACCCATGACCCAGTATGAAACCCGCTACTGCACCCACTGTGGCACGGCCCTTGCCTGGATCACCCAGTTGGAAGACGGGGGCGACAAGGCGCGCTTGCGTTGCCCTGCTTGCGGGTGGACGCACTGGAACAACCCCACGCCCGTGTTGGCTGCCATCGTGGAGGTGAATGGCCAGATCCTGCTGGCGCGCAATGCGGCCTGGCAAGAGAAAATGTATGCATTGATCACCGGCTTCATGGAGGCAGGTGAGTCGCCGCAGGAAGGCATTGCCCGCGAGGTGAAGGAAGAAACCAGCCTGGATGTTCAGAGCGCCAAACTTGTGGGGGCCTACGAGTTTTTGCGCATGAACCAAGTGATCATTGCCTACCATGTCGTGGCGACAGGCCAGGTGAAGCTGTCCCCTGAACTGGTGGACTATCGCCTGTACGATCTGGACAAACTCAAATGCTGGCCCGCTGGCACAGGCTATGCGTTGGCAGACTGGTTGCGCACCCGAGGGCACGAGCCAGTGTTTTTTACCGAAGAAGAAAATGCAGAGCGGCGCCGTGGGCTGGGCCTGCCGAGCAAGGATTGATGACCATGGAAACACACAAAGAAATCGACACCCGGGGCTTGAACTGCCCTTTGCCCATTCTCAAAGCCAAAAAGGCCTTGGCAGAAATGGCCAGCGGCCAGCTGTTGAAGGTATTGGCCACCGATGTGGGGTCGGTGCGCGACTTCCAGGCGTTTGCCAAGCAAACGGGCAATGAGCTGGTGGAACAGCAAACCGTGGGTGAAGAGTTCATCCACGTTTTGCGCCGCCGCTAAGGGTGGGTGCGGTGCACGGTCGGGCCTACAGTTCCGAACCGCGCGTTGGGCGCCGGGAAGCCCATCCCCGGCCAACGCAATTGAATAGCTAGCCGTGCACGCTGGTCATGCGCGTACGGCGTGCGCTCAGCTTCAGAGGCTCAGCCCTTTGAGGTATGTGCGGAACGTCGCGCCCACTTGTGGGTGCTGCAACGCCAGTTCCACCGTGGCCTCCAGAAAGCCTTCTTTGCTGCCGCAGTCGTAGCGCTTGCCTTCGTACTGGAACGCGTACACCGCTTCGTGCGCCATCAGCCGCGCGATGCCATCCGTGAGCTGGATTTCGCCACCCACACCGCGTGGCTGGTTGCGGATCTCGTCGAAAACGCCGGGGGTAAGGATGTAGCGCCCAGCCACCCCCATGCGGGAGGGGGCCACGTCGGCTTTGGGCTTTTCCACGATGCGCTCAATGCGCATCAGTTGTCCGCCAGCGGGTTCCCCGGCGACGATGCCGTACTTGTGCACTTGGTCCTCGGGCACCTCTTGCACCGCAATCACAGACCGGCCTTGCTGGCGGAAGGTCGTCACCATCTGCGCCAGCACCGGCTGGCCGCCCTGGGGGCCCACCATCAGGTCGTCGGCCAGTAGCACGGCAAAGGGTTCGTTGCCCACCAAAGGCTCTGCGCACAGCACCGCATGGCCCAGGCCCAGTGAGCGGGGCTGGCGCACAAAGGCGCAGTCCATGTCGTCAGGCTGCACAGACCGCACCAGGGCCAGCAAGGCTTCCTTGCCTGCGGTTTCCAGTTCGGCTTCCAGCTCATAAGCCGTGTCAAAGTGGTCTTCGATGGCACGCTTGCTGCGGCCCGTCACGAAGATCATGTGGCGAATGCCGGCGGCGTAGGCTTCTTCTACCGCGTACTGGATCAGCGGCTTGTCCACTACGGGCAGCATCTCCTTCGGGGAGGCTTTGGTGGCAGGCAAGAAACGCGTACCCAGGCCGGCAACGGGGAATACGGCTTTGCGAACGGTGGTGGCAACAGTCATGGGTTTCCTTTGAATGCAGTCAGGCGACGTCGGCCCGCGTTGGCGGGCCACATGTCACCGAGTATCACGGCCGTTTCAGCCCAGGCGTGTCAGCTGATCGCGCAATCTGCCGAGGGTGGCAGTGAAGTCGGCCACGCGCTTTCTCTCCTGTTCCAGCACGGCGGCAGGGGCTTTGGCCACGAAGGCTTCGTTGGAGAGCTTGCCATTCGCCTTGGCGATTTCGCCTTCGATACGCGCGATTTCCTTGGAGAGACGCGCTTTCTCGGCAGCCACGTCGATTTCCATGAACAGACACATGCGGGCTTCGCCCACCACGGCCACAGGCGCGGCCTGGGCGGCGGCGGCCCAGGCGGCCTCGTCGTCAAACACCTTGACCTCGCTGAGCTTGGCCAGTGCCTGCAGCACCGGCGCCACGCCGCGCATGAAGTCGGCATCGCCCACCACATACATGGGCAGGCGGGTGGAGGGCGAGACGTTCATCTCACCGCGCAACGCACGGCAGGTGTCCACCAAGCCTTTGACGCGGTCCATGTGGGCGATGGCCGCCTCGTCAATCTTCTCTGGCTGGGCTTGCGGGTAGTGGGCAATGCTGACCGACTCTCCCTTCAAGCCAGCGACGGGTGCCACCACCTGCCACAGGGCTTCGGTGATGAAGGGGATGATGGGGTGGGCCAGGCGCAGGATGGCTTCCAGCGTGCGGATCAGCGTGCGACGCGTGGCGCGCTGCTGCGCTTCGGTGCCGTTCTGGATCTGCACCTTGGCGATCTCCAGGTACCAGTCGCAGTACTCGTTCCAGACAAAGTCGTAGATCGTGTTGGCCACGTTGTCCAGGCGGTATTCTTCAAAGCCCTTGGCGACTTCGGCCTCGGTCTTTTGAAGCAGCGAGCTGATCCAGCGGTCGGCCTGACTGAACTGCATGTAGCCGTGGGCTGGGCCGCCGGGCTGGCACTCTTCCTTGGTGTGCTCCTTCAGGCCGCAGTCCTGGCCTTCGCAGTTCATTAGCACGAAGCGGCTGGCGTTCCAGAGCTTGTTGCAGAAGTTGCGGTAGCCCTCGCAGCGCTTGCTGTCGAAGTTGATGCTGCGGCCCAGCGACGCGAGCGCCGCAAAGGTAAAGCGCAGCGCATCGGCGCCATAGGCCGGAATGCCCTCGGGAAATTCCTTTTGCGTGTTCTTGCGCACGGTGGGCGCGGTCTCGGGCTTGCGCAGGCCGGTGGTGCGCTTGTCGAGCAGGGGCTCCAGCGCAATGCCGTCGATCAGGTCCACCGGGTCGAGCACGTTGCCCTCGGACTTGGACATCTTCTTGCCCTGCGCGTCGCGCACCAGACCGTGGATGTACACATGCTTGAACGGCACGCGGCCCGTGAAGTGCGTGGTCATCATGATCATCCGGGCGACCCAGAAGAAGATGATGTCGTATCCCGTGACCAGCACCGTGCTGGGCAGGTACAGGTTGTAGTCGTCCGTCGCTGCCGTGCCCTGGTTGGGCCAGCCCATGGTGCTGAAGGGCACGAGGGCGGACGAGTACCAGGTGTCGAGCACGTCTTCATCGCGGCGCAGCGTCTTGCCGGGCGCCTTGGCCTGGGCCTCGGCCTCGGTGCGGGCCACGATCACGTTGCCGTCTTCGTCGTACCAGGCCGGGATCTGGTGGCCCCACCACAGCTGGCGGCTGATGCACCAGTCCTGGATGTTGTTCATCCACTGGTTGTAGGTGTTCACCCAGTTCTCGGGCACAAAGGTCACTTCGCCGCTGGCCACGGCATCGATGGCCTTTTGCGCAATGCTCTTGCCCGTGGGGTCCTGGTCGCTGACCTTGCTCATCGCCACGAACCATTGGTCCGTCAGCATGGGCTCGATGACCTGGCCGGTGCGGGTGCAGATGGGCACCATGAGCTTGTGCTTCTTTACCTCGACCAGCGCGCCGATGGCTTCGAGGTCGGCCACGATGGCCTTGCGGGCCACGAAGCGGTCCATGCCGCGGTACTTGGCGGGGGCGTTCTCGTTGATGGTGGCTTGCAGCGTCAGCACCACGATCATGGGCAGCTTGTGGCGCTGGCCCACGGCGTAGTCGTTCTGGTCGTGCGCGGGCGTCACCTTCACCACCCCCGTGCCGAATTCCTTGTCCACGTACTCGTCGGCAATCACCGGGATCTGGCGGTCGCACAGCGGCAGGTTGACCATCTTGCCGATGAGGTGCGTATAGCGCGCGTCCTCCGGGTGCACCATCAGCGCCACGTCGCCCAGCATGGTTTCGGGTCGGGTGGTAGCCACCGTCAGGCTGCCCGATCCATCGGCCAGCGGGTAGGCGATGTGCCACAGCGAGCCGTCTTTTTCTTCGCTCTCGACTTCCAGGTCGGACACAGCGGACTGCAGCTTCGGGTCCCAGTTCACCAGGCGCTTGCCGCGGTAGATCAGGCCCTGCTCGTACAGGCGCACGAAGGTCTCAGTGACGACGCTGCTCAGCTTGTCGTCCATGGTGAAGTATTCGCGGCTCCAGTCCACGCTGTCGCCCATGCGGCGCATCTGCGTGGTGATGGTGTTGCCGGACTTTTCCTTCCACTCCCACACCTTGCTCACGAAGTTCTTGCGCGCCTCGGGTGGGGTGGGGCCCATGTCGTAGCGGCTGATGCCTTGCTCCTGCAATTGGCGCTCCACCACGATTTGCGTGGCGATGCCCGCGTGGTCGGTGCCGGGCACCCACACCGTGTTGAAGCCGCGCATGCGATGGTAGCGGGTCAGGCTGTCCATGATCGTCTGGTTGAACGCATGGCCCATGTGCAGCGTGCCCGTCACGTTGGGGGGCGGCAGCTGGATGGAGAAAGCGGGCTCGCCCGCCACTGGCGCGCCCGTGCCACGGTGGCCCGCCGCGCCGTATCCCCGTTTTTCCCATTCAGGGCCCCAGTGGGCTTCCAGTGCAGCAGGTTCAAACGACTTGGACAGGCTTTCGAGGCCGGGTTGTTGCAGGGGCGTGCTCATGGGTGGTAATTGGTGCAGGAAACGGCTTGGTTGGCCGAGTCCAGAGACAGGAAGGTTAGCCGGCCATTTTAAGGCAGGGCTGCCACGGCTTCGCTGATGCGTGCGTGGAGCTGCGGCGTGGCGGGAGGATTTGCCGACGCGGGCGGCGACGACTTCGCAAGCGCGCTCGATAACGCTCGACCAGAAAGTTCGTCCCAATGCAAAAAGCCCAAGTGGTGTGGACCACTTGGGCTTGCATCAATGGCGGAGAGGGCGTCACTGAATTTTCATTCCGCCATTCTCCAAAACAGCTGCGTATTCAATGAATTCAACGGGTTACGCCGAGGCCTTCGTCCGCCATTCTCCGCAGGATTCCGCGACGTAGCAGCTGATTTTGATATGCGAGTTGATAGCTAAGGGGCTTTATTAACCCTTCATGACTCACAATTCCAGCATGGCTATCCACAAACTCACTGACCTCAAGATCAGAGCCAAGATCCGAGAGATCGAAGAACTCGCCTTCAGCACCCCAAAGAACGCACTGCTTGGCGATGGTCAGGGCCTCACCCTCGCGATTGCCAAGAACGGCAGCGCAAGCTGGCTCTTCAGGTACATGGATCATGGCAAGGCCAAATCGGTCGGCCTCGGGGCCTATCCAGCCACCTCTCTCAAAACGGCCCGTGAAAAAGCCCAGTCTTTGCGCGATGCCCGCGCGAACGGCACTGACCCAGCTGCAGCCAAGCGGCAGGAAGCCCGCGAACAGCAACTGCAGCAAGCCAAGGCCAAGACATTCGAGGCCTGCGCCACTGAGTTCATCGAGTTTTCCAAGCCTGCCTGGAAAAACGCCAAGCATGCCCAGCAGTGGACCAACACCCTGACGCAGTACGCCTACCCGGTGATCGGCCAGCGTGCCATCGGGGACGTGGACTCCGATCACATCGTTGAGATCCTCTCACCCATCTGGCAAAGCAAAACAGAAACTGCTACCCGGCTGCGCGGACGCATCGAGGCTGTACTCGACTGGGCAACAGTCAAAGGATGGCGCAAGGGCGACAACCCCGCGCGGCTCAAGGGCCACATGGAATATCTGTTGCCTAAGGTGCGTATCGGAACCAAGAACCACCACGCCTCGCTGCCCTATGAGGAACTACCGAGCTTCATGGAAAAGCTGCAAGGTGAGAGCGGCATGGCCCGCTACGCGCTGGAGTTCCTGATCTTGTGCGCCTCGCGGACCGGTGAAGTCGTCGGCGCGCGCTGGGATGAAATCGACTTCGCCAAAGCCATCTGGACCATCCCTGGCGAACGCATGAAGGCTGGCAAGGAACACCGGGTGCCGCTGGGCAAGCGCGCGCTGGAAATCCTCGCCACGGTCAAGCCCTTCTCAGGCAAACAGTTCATCTTCATCACCGGCAAAAAGGATGTGGCCATGTCTACCATGGCGATGTCGATGCTGCTGCGTCGGATGGACCATGGGGATGTCACGGTCCACGGCATGCGTTCGACATTCAGAACCTGGGCCGGCGAGCGTTCCGGCTATCCCTTCGAGGTGTGCGAGCACGCGCTGGCACATCGACTCTCTGATGCCGTCGCAGCGGCGTACCTGCGCTCGGACTTCTTCGCCAAGCGCACCTTGCTCATGGCCGATTGGGAGAAGTACTGCTTTTCTGCTTGCACGCAGGATTGACAGCTCTTGCGAGGCAGTAATTTGCCGCGCTAGAATTCAGTCACTTTCAAGAGGGCGCCGGTAGCAACTGGCGGGCACTGGCTGCAAGGCCGGAGTCGGTTCTGAGAAGGCATCAGCCTGATATTCCCCCAACTGTGCCCGTGACATGTCATGGGTGAACGGTGAGCCAAACGACTTGGTCGTTTGCCAGCAGAGCCCGGTCAATTTCCTGACCGTCTGACTGGTGCTAGCAGCGGCAGATGCTTGAGGTACGAGTACGAATTCAACGTTGCATGGAAGCCTGGCAAGGCTTCGATGCTTGTTCGCAGTTTCGTCTTTCGCACCCAAGGAGTCCCCTGTGAGAAATCCCCCCGAGGCAGAACGCCTCCAAGCCTATTTGCGCGCGTTGCGCCAGCCCTGCACGGTGCTGGTCAGCGCGTCGCACGCAAGCTTCTTCAAGCCCGCCCCCCGGGACGCACACGCCTACATCGTTCAAGATCCGGCACGGCCGTGGGTGCACCACTGGACGCGGCGCGATGGCACGCATGTTGTCTTGGACAAAAAGCAGTCGCAGCGTTGCCCTGGCTTCTCCGGCAAGGTCGCTGTGCACATCAAAGATCTGACCGGCAAGGCAAAGAAGAAGGCGCCACGCTATTCGACGTTGCTCACCGTAGGCGTTCCCATCGAACGCGAACCGGAGGATCCACCCGCCATTCGACTCATCGGAATCGAGCGGGTCATGGCGATCGTGGGATTCCAAAAATCTTTCATCTACGCGCAGCCGGACTTCCCCGAGCCTGTGCGCTTGGGGCCTTCTCGTCGCTCAGCAGTCCGTTGGGTTGAAGCGGAGGTTCTGGCCTGGTGCGAAAAGCTCATTTCTCGCCGCAGTACAGCGGCTAAGCGTGTCCCCAGCCTATCGCAACTTTGATGAAAGAAATACAAATGACCTCGCCGAAAAATGAATGGAAGCAGATCTCCATGTACAACACCCACACTTGGGCCGAAGCGTCCAAATGGAAGCTTCGTGAGCGTCGATTCCTGATTCCTTACCTGATTCCGGAAGCTGAGACCATCTTGTTCTTGGCTGACCCTGACGTGGATGTGCAGACGTTTGCAAACCTGCTTGCGTTCAGAACCTCGCTGGGCTTGCCGGTGGAGCCGTTTACTTCGCCCAAGGCATCTCCTGTACTGGCCATTTATGGGCCCAGACAGGATCTTGAACAGGCAATGAAAACTCTGCACCGCATCGACAAGGCCTGTGCCTGCGCAAGCAGTGATGTATCCAACAAGGACGCGCTGGGGAACTTTCGTTTTTATCACGCAGAGGCAGAAGCAGACGAAGCAACTTACCTTGACACGTCTACCGGGCAGGCAGCGTTACTCGCATCCATCCCCAAGGGCTGCAAGCTCATCGTGATTACTGATCTCGCTACTTGCTTGTCACCGAACGTCAAGGACCGGGACAGCAGTCTGTCGGTACTGACAAAAAAGCTCAACAGTGCAGGAGTGGCCGTGGCCATCTTCGAGTCTGCTCTGCCTCGCACGAGCATCGGTGCTCAGTTTGTCACCAAGTCCAGTTGCATCGTTCGTCTCATGTATGACGAGGCGGCGCCGGCCGAGGTGGGCGGAGGTTTTCATCTCGTGCGTAAGAAATTCGACCCATACGACACCGCTGATGTGATCCCCACCCGGATTCAGTTCTGGTCGACCACTTTGGGTGGAAAACTCGAATGGGGTTGGACCTTCCGTGATGAGCAGAATCAGCAAAGCAGCAAGCAGGTGGCCATCATGGAGCGACGGATCAAGGTTGCAAACCTGCTGGCAGCCAAGAAGGAGCAGAAGGAAATCGCAGCTCTGTTGGATGTTCATGCGGCCACGATCTGCCGTGATGTTGCTGTAATTCAAGCCCAAGAGGGCACGTCGTTGGTGTCGCCTGTACCTGTTGAGGCACATCCAGTCGCAAATGATGGTGGCCTTTCAGCGTTGGAGGAGGAATGGGGCGCGCGCACTGGTCAGACGCTGGCCGTAGACCATGCGGGGCATGCCCCTTTGCCGGTTGAGAGAGAAGCTCCTCCGCTTCAGCGGCGTCAAACTGGACGAGGCATTGGCATGGCGCCGATCAACCTCAAATGCGATGAAAGTATTGAGTCCGAGTTGACTGCGCGTGAGCATGACCAACCTCATCGGACGAGGGCAACTCAGCGTCCACGTCCTGCGCGGCTTGCCAATTCCGCACCGCCTTTTTTCGGAGCTAGGCCCTCGCGCCGTCGCCCGACCCGCGGCGTTGGCACAACTCCCATCAATCGCAATGGGGATGAGAGTTTGGACTCTGAATTGACATCGTCGGGTGCGCCGTTGCCCCAATCTGAAAGTCAGGTGCAAGGGGGAGAGGGCCATCAAACCTCCTCTAACGACTCTGAATAGAGAAGGGGAGATGCGTGCTTTGCAGGCCTGCAATTTTGCAATTCTGCAATCCGGGTGAGGGCGCTGTTGGCTGGAGAGATGCCGGTTGCGGGGTGCACGAGTGAGGAGACCGTATAGCGCCTGTAAAGCTAGTCAGTCGCTATACGAGCCGACATTTGTTCGCAATTTGACAGCTCACCAATCAACCAGTCGCCCTGGACTGCTTTCACCATGAATCCCCAGCATCGCGTCAATACCATCATCCCATCAAAGAGCTTCGTAGCACAGAGCTTCAAACCGCCCACCTCCACATCGGAGGCTCAGGACCGCCCGCTTTGCAGCCCCCACTTTGATCGTATCGCCGTCTTCGGCGGACTGCATCACAAGCCAATTGGGGAACTGTTCTACAAGCTATATGAGGACGAGCCTGTTGCCGTGGGATCGGCTGCATTCAAGCCCAACCGCAGCCGCGCGCCGGATGACGTGTACATCCGTTCACGCGATATCGAGGGGCGCAGCAACCCCATGGCCAACAAGCTAGAGTTCAACTGTTGCCCACCGCAAATCCTTCAGGGGCACAACTTCTTCGGCCATAACTCACTGCAGGATTACGTGACGGCGATCTTCGAGCAGCAGGTCGACAAGTTCAACCTGCGCCCCAGCGCCGAGGAACGGCATCGCTGGCATTATGGTGATGTGGATCTCAGCCATGTGCACCTCTGCGCAAACTTCTGGTTTCCAGAAGGCTCGCAGCGCATGGCCATCGACGCGATAGATGCCAACAACGTCGAAGGCAAGCACCGGGACGACGAAACCTGCATCAGTCTGGGCTAC
This sequence comes from uncultured Acidovorax sp., assembly GCF_964021665.1. Taxonomy (NCBI): domain Bacteria; kingdom Pseudomonadati; phylum Pseudomonadota; class Betaproteobacteria; order Burkholderiales; family Comamonadaceae; genus Acidovorax; species uncultured Acidovorax sp. The sequence continues at coordinate 20,850 of NZ_CAXIAK010000028.1, read as the reverse complement.
AACGGTGATTCTCGCTCCGAGTACCGTTCCGTCACGGCGTATGACAAGCATGTTCTGCTGTCCAAGCTGTGGAAGAGGCCGGGGCACTACCAGTCCCGCATTTTGCGCACTTCCCGCCGCTCGTTTCGCGTCGAGATCAAGTTGTTTCGCCGCCTGCTCAAGGAACAGGGGCTTGCCAAGGTACGCGACTGGCGCAATCAGGACGTGTCCGCGCTGTACTTCAAGTATCTGGCGGCGTTCAATATTGCCAACTCGTTCCAGCCGCTGCTGACGCCGGATGAATGCACGGGGCTGAAGCGAGGAGCGTTGAGGGCCTACACGCTCTGGCTCAACGGTGAAGACCTTTCGCGTCACTACGGGCGCACCACTGTTGCCAAGTACATCAAGGAAGTTCGGGGCACGATTGGCATTGACATGGCGGCCCATCGCCGACCCGAGAAGCTGCCGCCGCTGAACCTGGCTGAACTCCTGGTACCGGAGAACGTCGTGCCGGTGCCGCGTTGGGGCATAGAGAGTGGCCGTTACTGGTGGCCCGGTCGCGCCGAAGAGGAGTACGGCGCGCGCTTGTTGCTGCCTGACGAAGCTGCGCCCGAGCCACCACAAATCTGGACGCCCGACGCGGGGGACTTCGTGTACGACGAAGAGCTTGACCGGCTGGCACTCTGATCGCTTAGTCGCTGCTGAATCGGCACTGGATGACCTCCACGCAATTTGTTGATCGTCATTGGCTATCAACAACAAGGAGGTCCACCATGTCCGTTCGTCTATGTCGTTGGGGCAACTCAGTTGGCCTGCGGTTGCCCAAATCTTTGCTGCAAACGGCAGGGCTGGCCGCTGGGGGCTACGTCTCTTTGCGCGTCCTGGATAACGGGGATATTCGCGTGCGGTCGATGAACGGCAGTGTCCCAGCAGAGGCCATTGCTGAAACTCCCGCCCCGCAGGCGGCCGATGCTGGCGACGGCTGGGGTGACCAATGGTGAGGGTGTTGCTTCGCGTCTTCGACGAGCCCGGGGGCCGACTGTGGATCATCGGACAACCCGTCAACGTCGCCCTGCGTGACCTTGGGCATTTGCTTGTGCGGGCTACTTTGCTGAGTACCGGCACCGCTTGCTTGTAATCCTGATGCAACGTTAGCAGCTGTGACGCTATGTACCTCGTTGGCACCTCTGCAATTTCACTTCCGAGTACCGCATTCAGACACCCCCACTTACCGCTGTACAGACATCAGCAGCTTCAATAGAATGGGAGTTGGTCGCACGTCGGCCAGCCCGCTCACACTGGCGAAGCCGTTTCGGCAACGTGTTCCGCAGCAATTGCGGAATGGCCTCGTTGGCAGCCTTGTTCTGCCATGCAGACTCATTGTGTGGGCGCATTGATGTCGCATGGCATAACCAAGGAGCCAATATGACGGCCTCATTTACCATTGCCCAAGTTGAACGTTTCAAGCGCGAAGCCAAACGGCTACATCGCGACACCAATATTTCTCATAGCCAAGCATTGGATCAAATAGCAAGTGCCAATGGCTATCGCAATTGGTCATTGCTTGCGAAGCACAGCGATGCACACGGTACACCCAAAGCGAAGAATGCGCGTCCGCCGTTCCGATTTATCCGCACGCCGGAAATAATGCGTTTGGCCCTGCTCAAGGTGCCAGAGCCTCGCGGCTGGGGTCACCCCACCAGGACCGATTACGCACAGCAGCAAGTAGAAGATCTTTCGTCAGCCTTCACATCTCCGCAGAATGCAGTTGAGTTCGCAATCGACTACGTGACCTGCCTGCTAACAGTCCCGCGCTTTAAGCTCTACTCAGCAGCTCCTGCCTACTGGGAGATGCGGTCATGGTTACCCTATTCCTGTCATTCTGTTGACGATGGCACGCACATCCTCGTGAATCGCAGCTATAAGCCGGTAGGGCAAGTAAGTAAGGAGTGGGCGAACTATGCGGAATTCCCAAACCCTCACGCTCACTTCGCGAACGATCTCCGCAGTAACTTCACAGCCCAAGGCTCTAGCGATGGATATCTTTTCAACGACGGTTGTCCCCCTTGGCATTCCCGAGTTGATGCGACCGCCTACTTGGATCGTCTCCGTGTCCTAAATCAAGTATTGAATAACTACAACTGACAAGATCAATCACCTGTGTTGGTGAGATTCAGCAACACAGGATTGGACTCGTAATTGGCTACGGTGCGCGAGTCAACAGCCATTCGCTAACTATCGACAAGTGCGTGTTATCGCTACTCGGCTCACGCACGGCCGACAATGGTAGGCTGGCAAGCTGCACGTTCTGTCGGTCGGCCCTCATTGGCACCTCGGTGAGCACCCAAGAGGCAGCGATGCCGGTTTGTGCTTATCAGGTGGTCAGCAATCGCTCTCTATCGCCTTACAGCCAGTCGTAACTGATCCGCACTTAACTCAGGCAACGATGTTTGGCTATGATTCCAGGAGTCCTCGAATGTATCTTCTTCGCTACCTTTCTAGGAAAGCGAGGCTGAGGCTGATGTGACTCCCTTCCGTGCGTCGCTGCCTCCCAATATACCGCCCCAATCTCAAATTCCATAGTGCGGAACAACAGTTGACAGAGGCAAATCAATTACTGTACATAATCACAGCTGCGTAAAAGCGGAACTGACGCGCGACCAACATTCCCTTCGTTAGTGCAGTGTGGCGCGATATCTGAATGCGCTCATTACACGAAGAACCACCACAGACCAAATGAAGATGCAAACCTTCCGCTTCGTCGACCTGTTCGCTGGCCTTGGCGGCTTTCACCTTGCACTCGACCGTCTCGGCGGTCAGTGTGTTTTCGCCGCTGAATGGAAGGAGCACCTACGGGATCTGTACGAGGAGAACTTCGGACTGCGTCCGGAGGGTGATATCACCCTGGTAAACCCGCAAGACATCCCGGATCACGACGTACTGACAGCGGGCTTTCCCTGCCAGCCATTCTCCAAGGCCGGTGAGCAACTCGGCTTCGAGTGCACAGAACAAGGCAACCTCTTCTTCAACGTCGCTGCCATCCTCAAGCAAAAGAAGCCTACTTACTTCATCCTTGAGAACGTACCCAATCTGCTGAAGCATGATGAAGGGCGGACGTGGCATGAAATTCAGAAAGTCCTGCGTGAGGAATTGGGTTATCACATTCGTGCGGAACGGTTCTCTCCGCATCACTTTGGCATCCCGCAAATTCGGGAGCGCCTTTATATCGTTGGTTCCCGCCTACCACTCGACAGGTTCGAGTGGCCTGAGACGAGCGATGCTGAAACCAATATAGGGACAGTCTTGGACGATAACCCACCCAACGCGAAGACGCTATCGGCTCAAGTGAGGGAGTGTCTGGAGGTATGGGATGAGTTCCTTAAGGCACTTCCTGCTAGTGTGGAGTTGCCGTCATTCCCGCTGTGGTCTATGGAATGGGGGGCGACCTATCCGTACGAAGAAACGACTCCTTACGATCTGCAGGAACAATTTGGATACGACGGCCTAAAAGGCTTCAAAGGTAGCCACGGTGTAAAGATTGGTTACCTGAAGACCTTTGAAGAGCGATGGGCGGCGCTTCCTAGCCACGCTCGCACGCATCAAGTGAGGTTCCCGAAATGGAAACAGGACTTCATCCGCCAGAACCGTCAGTTCTACGAACACAACAAGGCGTGGATTGACCCGTGGCTGCCCAAGATACTCAAGTTCCCTTCGAGCTTGCAGAAGTTCGAATGGAACATCAAGGGCGGCGAGCGCAACATCTGGGACTACGTCATCCAATTTCGCGCTTCAGGCGTGCGCGTGAAACGCCGCACAACAGCCCCCAGTCTGATTGCAATGACAGATACGCAAATCCCAATCATTGGCTGGCAGAAGCGTTATATGACACCCCACGAGTGCGCGCGTCTTCAGAGCCTTGATGGTCTAAAGAAGCTGCCGAATAGCCCGACGAAGGCGTTCGCAGCTCTTGGCAACGCAGTGAACTCCGATGTCGTAGAGATGGTAGCCAAGGCTCTCCTCCGGCAAGGGCTGCCGAAAGCCATAACCCCAGCGCGAGCTAGTGACTTCGCTGGAGTGCCCGAGGAATGCTGAATCGCACTAAGGTTCAAGAAGTTGCGGCGGTCGGGATTCGCCCCAATTCGTCCATACTTTCGGTTCTCTCTCACCTTAACTACAAAGCTTGGTACGCTGTTGCTGAATTCGTTGACAACAGCATTCAGAGCTACCTGTCCAATCGTGAAGAGTTGCGTGCACTTCACGGAGTTGGGTACAAGTTGACGGTTCGGGTGTGGCTCGATCAGCAGAACAAGTTGATTGAAGTCACTGATAACGCTGCAGGCATCAAAGGCGCCGACTATCCCCGTGCTTTTCGTCCTGCCGAGATACCCACGGACCGCACGGGGCTATCGGAATTCGGCATGGGAATGAAGACGGCTGCATGCTGGTTCACTCACACTTGGAACGTGCGGAGCAAGGCTCTAGACGAGCCAGTTGAACGTCTGATTCGGTTCAACCTAAATGAAATTATCGACGGTCGGCTAGAGCATCTTCCTGTCCTCGAAACGCCTGCAAGCAAGGACGCTCACTTCACTGTTTTGCGCCTTGAGAACCTAGGCAAGAAGTTCCCAGTCAAACGAACGCAAAAGAAGCTGCGGGACCACCTCGCAAGCATCTATCGCATCTACTTACGCAGCGGTGAGATTGAACTCTACTTCGATGAAGAGCGCGAGCCAATGAAGTTCGACGAGCCAGACGTACTCGTCGCACCGCCCTACAACTCGCCAACCTCTCTTCCGATTCGATGGTACAAGGAAATCGAAATTTCGCTGAGCGGCAACCGCCGCGTGCACGGCTTCGCTGCAATTAGGCGAGAAGCGTCGACGACTCACGCAGGGTTTGCATTGTTCCGCAGGAACCGACTGATTTTGGGTAGTGACGACGAAACCTATCGTCCACAAGACATCTTCGGCAACTCCAACAGCTTCAGATACCAGCGTCTGTTTGGGGAACTCCACGTAGAAGGTTTCGAGGTCAGCCACACCAAAGACGGATTTCGCTGGGATGACCTCGAAGAAGAGTTGCTTCAAAAGCTTCGAGACAGCCTACGCGACGGAATGGATTTGCTGAAACAAGCGGACAACTATCGCGCTCGCCCCTCCAAGAGTGCATTGCAGCCAATGCTGAGCCGAGCAGGCACTGCCATGGCTGCAGACTTGACCAAGTTCGGGGGTGATGCCCTCTCAATCAAAGGGTCAGGCGCCGGGGTCCTATCTGCTACCACCGGGACGGCACCAGCCGACGTCTTTATAGCCACTGAGACTAAGTTCAGCTTGCTAGTAGACAGCCAGAAATGGAACGTGACCGTGCGTGCCGCCGTCGACCCGGCGCTCAATGAATGGGTTCGCATCGGTAAAGGTGACAACCGGCAGCTTGAGGGAATGCCTATACGGGACATCATCGTCGACGTTTCGATGGCGCATCCGTTCGTGCAGCAGTTCATTGGATCGAAGAATGAGAATGCGGAATTATTCCTACGTTTCGCCGTTGGCTTGGCGTTGGCGGCCGAGAAGTCAGCGAGGGCGGGGTACCCCGTCACCCTTGCCATGCATTGGTTTAACAGACTCCTGAGAGAGTCACTTTCGGGAGCAGTAGATTGACCATCACAGTGCGAGAACTTAAAGACGTCAGGCCGCCGCTGCTTTGGGAGCCTCGGGAAGGCGCAGAAACCTCACGCTTTGTTGAGCGCAAGCACGTTCAGACTGGCATTCCCAAGAACGCACTTGAGAATGTCGTCTTCGAAGCTCAGCAAATCCTTGGCAGATGCGTGGACCCGAAAGGCCCTCCTGGACAGCGCACCGGCCTTGTGGTGGGATACGTGCAAAGTGGTAAGACCCTTTCATTTACGACGCTGACGGCACTCGCGCACGATAACGGGTTTGCGCTCGTCGTTCTAATCGCGGGCACGCTAGAGAACTTGAAGCAGCAGACCCTTGACCGACTGACATCGGACCTAGAACTGACGGCGAGCGGAGTCATCCGTCCCTGGCTTCTGGTGCACCAGCCTTCCGAGAACACCTCTGACGCTGCACTGCTACGGCAGCATCTTAAGAATTGGACTGACCCGTCCTACCCTCAGCACAAGAAGCGAGTTTGCGTCGCGGTTGTCCTTAAGCATCCCAAACGGATAGCAAACCTTCGTGACTGCTTGAAAGGCGTCGAACTCGCGAAAATCCCAACACTCGTGATTGATGACGAGGCTGACCAAGCGAGTTTGAATACGTTTGCTGCCTCAAACCAAGCAAAGGGCACTAACCGCACGAGCGCGAATTACCGCGAGGTACTCGCGCTGAAGCAGGTGTTCCCGCATCACACGTACGTCCAATATACGGCTACCCCGCAGGCAAACTTGCTCATCAACCTCGTCGACCACCTGTCTCCGGAGTTCGCCGAATTGGTATCGCCTGGCGCTGGCTACGTCGGCGGTGCGACGCTGTTCAAGCCGATGGGGGGCTATGCGAAGACCATTCCCGACTCGGAAGCTTCAGCCAAGCTTTCAACCTCGTCAGCGCCTCCAGCTACATTGGTGAATGCGCTACGAATGTACCTCCTCGCCGCATGCGCATCGGAGGTGAAACGGGAAGGCGCCAACAGAACGATGATGGTTCACCCGTCTCAGCAAACAGGGCCACACAACGACTATCTTCATTGGATTGACGAACTCATCGATGCGTGGCGCGCAATCGTCTCGACTGATGACCACCAACTCAGGCAAGACTTCTTTGATGGATTCCGTGAGGTCTACCAGGATCTTGAAGGGACCTCAAACGGTGAACTGCCTTCTTTCGATGAGTTGATTGCTCAGTTAGGGGTTGTGCTGCGCACCGTCATGGTTCGCGAGGTCAACTCCACTGGCTCTGGCTCAGCACCTATCAACTGGAGTGCGAGCGAATACTGGATTTTAGTTGGTGGCGCGAAGCTCGACCGGGGCTTCACGGTCGAGGGGCTGATCGTCACATACATGCCTCGGCCACTAGCGACTGGGCACGCGGATAGCCTGCAGCAAAGAGCTCGCTTCTACGGCTATAAACAGCGATACCTAGGCTACTGCCGCGTCTACCTTCAAGGAGATGTTCGTGTGGCGTTTGAAAAGTACGTCGAACATGAGGCGGACATCCACCACAGCCTTAATGGCCAACGGGGCTACGAACTCAAAGCTTGGGCACGGCAATTCATCCTGGACAGCAGCATGAAGCCGACGCGCAAAGGTGTCATCGGAATTCCACACCAGGAGTTCCTCGCTCCAGGCTGGATTGAGCCTGCCGCCGCCCACATCGACACACAGTGTGTGAGGTTAAATCGTGAGGTTTTCATGGAGTTTCTGGGGCAACTGAAGGCATACCCTCCTGGGAAGCCAGCACAGGAAGCACATCCAGATCTTTTTATCGACAAACGGGTCAAGTCGGAACCCAACCTTTTATATGAAGCGGTTCCGTTGGATGTGGTGGTTCGGGATCTCCTCAGAAAGCTGCAGATGGGGCTTCAAAGTGACGAACTTGAAAAGTCTGCCGCTATCGTCGCGCTTGAGCGTCTACGAGATGAAGGGCAGACACATGTGGATGTGTTCCTGATTGCCAATGGGGTATCGCAGACTCGTAGCAAGAAGAAGTCCGACAACGTCATCAACCAGATTGCTCAGGGCAAATCGCCCGCAGGAAAGGTTGATCGCTCGCTTTTGACCTACGGCGGTGACCGTAGCTTTGTCGCACCTGAACGCGTGTCGCTTCATCTTCGCTACTTCACGCTGCTTAACGCGGATACAAAAGCGCCCGAGGAGTCGGATGTGCCGTGGTTCGCGGTCCATATCCCAGAGAAGCTGGAAAAAAACTTCCTGCTGCAGAAGGATGCGTTATGACGAAGACTACTTCTCTGTGGGAACGCTTTCAGGCCTTAAAGCCTACAGAAGACGCGAGCGCCGTCACAGCAATCCCTTGCGGCTCCAGCAAGCAACATTTGCTTGTCCGCGGCGTCCTTGGAGAGCCCGCACTGCTGCTCGCGACCGAAACCAGAGCATCCCCAAGAGTTGATATTCGTCTCAAGCACGTAGGTGTGCAGTTCGACCGAAGGTTTGAGATTGCAAATGGAGACGACGGCAGTACGGTGGTGGGAAACTTCTGCAAGTTCATCTGTGATCCTTCGGACTTACACCTCCACCAGTACTTTGTGGAGTTGATGTCGGCAACAGCCAGTACGCATCCCGGTGTGCTCTCTGCGCAAACGACAGACGAAGTGGTAGATGTGCTGCTGGAGCTCTTTCGCAAGCTTTCTCTGCCGGCTGACCAGTCGGTAACAGGCTTGTGGGGGGAGTTACTGCTCATGCATTTAGCTGTCTCGCCAGAGAAGTTTGTAGATGCGTGGCACTTACGGGCGACAGATGGTTTCGACTTTGCGTTCCCCGACAAGAGGATTGAGGTGAAGGCAACCGAGCGCCCCTCTCGTGAGCATGACTTCTCCCTCAAGCAGGTCCGTTCTGGCCGTGAGACCGATTTCGTCGCGTCCATCACCCTGGCTCGCTCCTCAGCGGGCCTATCTGCGCTAGACCTAGGGCGACTTATTGCAGAGAGATTAGATGCAGCGCAACAAGCCAAGCTTTGGCGGCTTGTTCTCGAAACACTCGGAGGAGATGCTGACGGTGAACATCGCTTCGACGCGAAGAGTGCATCGGACGGGCTAGTTTTCGTCCGCGCCTCCGATGTACCAGCCCCAGAGGTCTCTGCGAGTGTTGCTGCCTTCGTGACCGAAGTTCGATTCCGCTCTAACATCAACGTTCTGTGCTCAACGTCGGCCATCGATAAAGCCAAAATTCTCGGCGGCTGAGACCACCGTCAGCGAGAGGATTGACCGATGTCGGGGATACAACGGTCAGTAGTGGCTACACTTTTTACGCGGTCGGTGTTTGTGGTTGCTGTCACTCGGGCCTCTGAGCACGAGTGCCTTGACTAAGGTTCGACCTGCCACTCACAGCAAACTCGGCGTTTTGCTCCTCGCAATCGGCCTTATGTACTTTACCAACGTCGTACTGGACCGGTGTCCTGTTTGCTCCATGATGGTATGGGTAGCAATCCCAACGCTAGCCGCCTCCGTGCAATAGCCCGCTCGCAAACTATGTCCTGCCACGGATTTTGCGGCTTCTATATTCTTTGCGAGGCTTGTCGTCTCCTTGAGTACAAGAGCTACCGACTGCGGCGTTAGCGCCTTTCCGCAGGCGATCTGGTCATGCCGGTTGATCGCCCTGAACACCGGCCCTTGTTCTATCCCGCTGAGTTTTAGCCACTGCTCCAACGCCTTGACCGGGCAGCGCGAAGACTTCGCACAGGGTATGAACACCGTATGCCCTTTTTCCTGCTGGGTCTTGGTGCGCCGGATGTGAATCTCGATGCCATGGTCTAAAGCAGTGATGTCCTCCTTGCGAATGCTGACCAACTCCGAGCGCCGAAAGGCTCCTGCGAAGCCCACCAGGATCAGCGCCGCATCGCGCGCCGCCTTCATTGGTTTCTGCTTTTCCGCCGTCAACACCAGTTCGATGATGTCGTCCTTGACCAGCGCCTTGACGCGCCGTTGGGCTGTTCCTTTGGTGCGCCGGATGCCCTGCATGGTGCGCTTGACCAGGAAGTCCATGGCGGGTGATGTGTGCCCAGCCTCCAGGTGCGCCCGGTGGATAGCGATCAGCCTGTGCTGCAAGGTGGCCACGGCCAAAGTGTCTGCAAAGTGAGCAAGGTATTCGGCCAGTTTTACCGCCGTCGTTGGGATCGTGCCCCCGTGCGCACGGAAGTGCGCCAAATCGGCCTTGTAGCTCCGGTGCGTGTTGTCGGCCAGCGCCGCCTGGGTATAGCGGTTGACCTGGGCCGAGGGAACTGAGGTCGTTGTACGCTTACCCATGACGTCGCCCCGTGAAATCTGCAGTCGCCCTTCGGCACGGAGCAGCCAGTTCGACGCAGGCCGCAGCTGCATCCCCCAGTTCTGCCAGTAACCACCCGAGTGCCTCGACCGTATCTTGGTCAAACTCCCCGACTTCCACCTGCACCGAGGCGTGAGCCAGCAACTGCCCAACAGCGGAGATCCCCAGTTGCAGGATGCGCTGGAGCAGCTCAGCAGCTTCCGCAAGGCTCACCAGTACAGTGGAGTCGCTGGCATCGAAATCGGGTTGCCCTTGGTCATTGACGACCAGCTTGGGCAGAAGTGCCATCAGGCTACGGCTTGGCCGTGGAGTTTCTGAAGCCCGCATGTCAGTACTCCGAGGGCAGCAGGATGCAAGTGTTATCCCGCTGGCCATTGGCCTCGCTCACCGCTTCAGTGATGACGTAGAGTCGAATGCCGTCCACGATGTAGAGCGACAGCAATCGGCCTCCACTCAGCAAGGCTTGGTCGTTAGCAGCCTTATCGGCTGAGCACAAACCATCGGGGTCAGACCAGTCTCCGCATTGATGACGCTGAAGCAACCGCATCGGGTGGCATTGCGCCTGAGTGAGCAGTTCCAGCGCCCCTGGCGTGGCGACCAGTCGGCCCAGGCCGAACAAGGGCTTGCCAACGAGTCGGCGCAGTTCGATGTCCTTCAGGTGTTTGTAGATCAGAGGGTAGTCGTGCATCTGGAGTTCTCCGCAAAGAAGGAAAAACTCCGGCGCACGCAGCCACCATCCCTCTGGGCTATGCATAACCCGAGGAGTTGGTCAAAAAGAAGGGAAAGGAAGAGGTGATACGTGCTGACGCACGCCGGAGAGTGAGAATGACGGAGGGCCGAATCGCTACCGTCATGACTGCCATGAACTGGCGGTGAATTGATTTTGCTGTGGCCCCGTTGTCGGTGGCAAGCTATTGATAACTTTGCTGCCCCGCACCGGCGAGGTGCCGCTCAATTCGCCGGAGCCTTGATCCAGCCCGCAATCTGATCTACTGCTTCACGCTCCATGCCGATGAATCCATGCCAGTGCTGGCCTGCGCATACATCGCCGCTGGGGTTGGCACCTCCATCAACCAGCATCAGCTTTTTGATCGGAGCGTTGCTCAGTCCTTTGATGATGAAAGGTGTTTCGCTGGCTTGGCAGTGCTTGCAGGCATCTTTGGCATGGTGGTAGACCAGTACCGGAATCTTGATAGCCTTCAGGTCCTGGCGCGGGACAGCACCTGGAGTGGCGAAGCGAACCACGCTAGACGTCAGCACCAGCCCGGCTATGGCTGGATCATGGACGCTGATTGCCGTCGCGGTCGCGGAGACAGTACCGCGACTGGTGCCAATGATCCACACGGGCAGGTCGCTCTTTTGTTTCACGAACTCCAGCACCTTGGCAACGTCGGTCATGTGCTTGGGTTCAGTCCGCTCCGTCCAACCCAGCTCTTCCATGTCGCTGGGCCGTCCGAAGATCGCGACATTGAAGCCATTGGTCAGGAAGTACGGCGCGGAGCGCACCAGGAAGTTGCCCCCGGTGACTTTGCCGTCCTCGAACTTACCGAAGCCACCGCCGCCTCCGGGGAACAGGAACACGGTAGCCTTGGCGTCGGGCGCTACCTCCCAGAACAGCGTTGTAGTGACGCCCTCACGAGTGGGCACTCGGAATAACGCGCCTTCGGCCTGGGCAGTGATGGCCGCTGCAACCAGCGCCAGCCCTGCAAGGATTCTGCGCCAGCGGATCATTTCAATTCCGCCAGTCTCTGCTGGTACGCCGTGGTCACGCATTCCGGCGTCGTACAGACATCGCGGACGGCACGCCGCCACTGGGCCTGATGCTGCTTGATCCCCTCTGGATTACTGGACGCCGACAACGCTGCCTTGTACGCCGCTACCGTCCGGGCATCGGCCGCCGCCAATTCCGGGCTGGAACAGATCATCTTTTCGACGGACGTGGATGCCTTCGCGCAATCGAAGCTGGGGCCTGTGGGTGCGATGGCCTCCGCGCTTGAGGCCATTCCGCTACGTCCAGACACCTCCATGGGAACGGGATTCGTTGTGGCGGCAGGCGCTGCTGGCACGGCAAAGCGTGGGTAGGTCGCTGGTGCCGTCACGATTTCCACCATGTTGAACGCAGGCATACCCGTAAAGTGCCACCCGCTCTCGGCCTTGCCCATACGGCCCGTGCCGCGGACTTTGATTGAGACAGGGGCTGCGTTCTGCCCCGCCTTGACGGCCTCATCGGCCTTGGCGCGCATGACCTGCAAGCGAGTCACGGCTTCCAGCGTCTCGCAGGGCATGATCTGAACCAGCCGAGCGTCCATCGCATTGAGCTGTTGCTCGGCCTGGGTGATGGCCGCGACATTTCCCGTGGCCTGGGCCTGTTCCAGTGCCATCTTGGCGGGCAGTTGCTGGCCTGCCAGATGCGACCATTCTGCGAACAGCTTTGCCGCAGCCTCTGCGCCACCCTTGATGCTCATCGTGTGGGTGAACGTCACGTCGTAGGACTTGCCGTTGGCGGCGCCATCGACCTTCTTCACCTCCGACAGTTCCAGGATGGGGCAGGCATAGGCTTCTGTCAGGTCCTTTTGAATGTCGGCCGTCTCCGGCTGGGAAGAGCACCCGGCCAGGGTCACGGTGGTTGCCAACGCGGCAATCCACACGCCAAGGGATTTACGCGCAGTGCTACGACAAGTAGTACCAAGAATGAAATCAGCGGTCGCCATTTTGAATATCCAAGATGAACACTATCCGTTTGGTTAATTTGCCAGTTTGCCATAAACAAACGGATAGTTTGTGGACTGATAAGGGGTGAGAAAACAGACTGCCCGGCATGACCCGGGTACTCGTCAACAAGCCGCAACCGCTCGAAGCTCGCTTCGCGCAGGAGCGCGACCGGGTGCAGGCGGCCTTTGGAAAGCGGCTGCGGGAGTTCCGGGTAGAAAAACAGTTGACGCTGGAAATGCTGGCTGAGCGGGCCGACCTGCACGCGAACTATGTAGGGGCAGTGGAGCGCGGCGAGCGTAACCTGAGCCTATACAACATCTGGCGGCTGGCCCAGGGGCTGGGGTTGCCTGCGGACGAGTTAATGCAGGAACTGCCGACGCGCAAGGGCAAGCGTTAGGCAGCCAGATCGACCTCGGCGGAAGCAAGCTGGAGGCGGTTGCACTTGGCGATCCGAGACAGCCGAAATTGTCTCCCGCCCAAGAAGCGGATTGCCAATTGCCAATCGGCGGCTTCTTCGGCCTTGACCAATTGCGGTGCGTTGGTAAGTACCTCGCCCTGAAGGAATAGCGCCGGGTCAACATGGTGCGACCAGTGCGCGCCCGCAGTGATCGGCAGCCAGTCTTCCAACTCTTCGACTTCGCACAGGTTGGCCCGAAAGGGCAAGACCGACGTGGCTCCGTCGAAGCGGCCAAAGGTACTGCCGTGGGGATAAAGCAAGTACCGCACGGGGCAGTAGCACAGCAGCGCGTGGCGCTCGCATTGCAGGGCGATGGCTCCGAAGTGTGTAGGCTTTGCCGAAGGGTTTGCAGAGGGATCGCATACGCGCAGGGCCGTGACCGTCTGGCCTCGCAGCGCGGGGAAAAGGTACGGCCCGCGCATGGGTCACTTCCCAGCGGTCTTCGCCATCTGCGTGACACCGATGAACCACGACGGAGGCAGTCCACTCAACTCGGCGGTGCCTACACGCAGGTGCAGTTTGCTATCTGCATGCGGGTAGGGGTCAACCAAGTAGGGCTGCGCTGTCTTTCCATCGCTGGAGGTGCCCCGGTGGTAAAGCGCGCAACGCCCCACCTCCCAGTCGGCGTCGTAATCCACCATCACGATGGCTACCTCGGGCAAGTCCTTGTAGCTGGAGCATTCCTTCCAGACCGTTGCGACGAGGCCGCCTCCTGCCAGCAGCTTGGCGATCATGTCGCCATCGATCCACGCATGAAAGGGGCCTACCTTCGGCAAGCCTAACCCCTCCGCCTGGCGGAAGATCGCATCCGTGGTCTTGCCGGTCAGCATGGAAATCACCGCAAAGATGTCGTCGTGCCGACCTTGCTGGGCGACGCGTCTAAAAGTAGGTTGGAATGAGGTTGGGTTAGGGGTTGTTGCCATGTGGTGTGCTCCTGTGCAGAAATGAAAAGCGCACAGCAGTGCCGGCCTCTGCGGCATGGGGCGGTCAGAGACTTGGCTATCAGCGAGGGGGGATGACAAATCGGCCCTGATGACGAGGGCGCTGCCGTGCGAGTGGATACCGTGCGCTACGCAATGACTTGGAGCGACGGCTTTTTAACCGTACCACGGGGCTCATGCACAGATCGACCACTGAAAAACTTTGCAGTCCTGCACAGACTGCGATGGCTCAGCGTGATGGAGCTTGGAGCACACTCAAAAAGACAAAAGCCGCAACGATTGCTCGCTGCGGCTTTTGATATTTGCTTTGATAAGTGCTGCCTGCTAAAATTTAAAATTCCCTTAGCAATCAAACACTTACGAGCTTTGTATGGCGGAGAGGGCGGGATTCGAACCCGCGGTGGGGATTAACCCACACACGCTTTCCAGGCGTGCGACTTAAACCGCTCATCCACCTCTCCGAAGCCCGCTACTATAACATTGCTTTTGGATCGGATGGCGCAGCCCACAGAATTTCTTTGCGCACGCGCTGCGGTCGAGGGTCGCCCTGGGAATGATTGGGTGTAGGCTGCTTGCATGACCACTTCCATCATTCCTACTCTTTCACAGGCGCCTTCTGAAGGCGGTGCTCCCGTCTCGCGTTTGGCGGTGCGCCGTGTGGCCATCGACACCTGGCGCGAGAACGTTGCTTACCTGCACCGTGACTGTGCTGTGTACCGTGCGGAGGGTTTCCAGGCGTTGTCCAAGATTGAGGTGCGCGCCAATGGCCGGCGCATTCTGGCCACGGTGAACGTGGTGGATGACCTCGGCATCGTTGCGTGCGATGAGCTGGGGCTGTCCGAAGACGCCTTTGCCCTTTTGGGTGTGGAGGCTGGCTACAAGGTGGCGGTAGCGCAGGCCGAGCCTCCCGAATCCATGGGGGCGCTGTTCCGCAAGATCGCGGGGGAGCGCCTGCGGCGCGAGGACCTGCGTGCCATCGTGCGTGATATCGCCGAGCACCGCTATTCCAAGATCGAGCTCACGGCCTTCGTTGTCGCGTGCAACCGCGACGAGTTGGACCGCGAAGAAGTGTTCTTCCTCTCCGACGCCATGGTGGCCACGGGCCAGCGGCTCGATTGGCACGAAGGCTTGGTGGTGGACAAGCACTGCATCGGCGGTATCCCGGGCAACCGTACCTCCATGCTGGTCGTGCCTATTGTGGCGGCGCACGGCATGCTGTGCCCCAAGACGTCGTCGCGCGCCATCACATCGCCGGCGGGCACAGCCGACACCATGGAGGTGCTGGCCAATGTCGAGCTGCCGCTGCAAGACCTGCAGCGCATCGTGCGCGACCACCGCGGCTGCTTGGCCTGGGGGGGCACGGCGCAGCTCTCGCCCGCCGACGATGTGCTGATCTCTGTCGAGCGCCCGCTGTCCATCGACTCGCCGGGGCAGATGGTGGCGTCCATCCTGTCGAAGAAGATCGCCGCAGGCTCTACCCACCTGGTGCTCGACATCCCTATCGGCCCCACGGCCAAAGTGCGCTCCATGCCTGAAGCGCAGCGCTTGCGCCGCCTGTTTGAGTACGTGGCGCAGCGCCTGGGCCTGTCGCTCGACGTGGTCATTACCGACGGACGTCAGCCCATCGGAAACGGCATTGGCCCGGTGCTGGAAGCGCGCGACGTGATGCGCGTGCTGGAAAACGATCCGCGCGCGCCCAATGATCTGCGCCAGAAATCCCTGCGCCTGGCAGGCCGCCTGATCGAGTGCGACCCAGAGGTGCGCGGCGGCGACGGCTATGCCATCGCACGCGACATCCTTGACTCCGGCCGCGCCTTGTCGCGCATGCAGGCCATCATTGCCGCCCAGGGCGGCAAGGCGTTTGACCACAACCACCCGTGTCTGGGTGCGCTGCATTTTGAAGTTTGCGCCCCGGCTGACGGTGTGGTGGCAGGCATTGACAACCAGCAGATCGCCCGCATCGCCCGCCTGGCTGGCGCGCCCAAGGTGCAGGGCGCGGGCGTCGATTTGCTGTGCAAGCTGGGCGATGCCGTGGTCAGCGGCCAGCCGCTGTACCGCGTGCATGCCGACTTCCCGGCCGATTTGGAATTTGCCCGCCAGGCCTGCGCGCACGGCAGCGGCTATCGCGTGGGCACCGCCGACGAGGTGCCGCGCGTTTTTGTGGAGTTTTGAACATGACCGGATTGCCCGCAGCCCAAGCCTGTGTGCTGTACTTCGACGATGAACGCCCCGCTGCCGAGCGCCTGGCCGCCGCCAGCGGCCTGGACCTGCGGCCCGTGCAGCGCCATCGTTTTCCGGATGGCGAACTCAAACTGACTTTGCCGGTGGACGGGGCGGGCCAATTGCCCGCGCGCGCCGTGCTGCTGCGCAGCCTCTACCAGCCCAACGACAAGCTGGTCGAACTGCTGCTGGCCGCCCGCGCTGCGCGTGGCCTGGGCGTGCGCCACCTCACGCTGGTGGCGCCGTACTTGGCCTATATGCGCCAGGACATCGCCTTCCATCCCGGCGAAGCCGTGAGCCAGCGCATCGTTGGTCCGTTCCTGGCCAGCCTGTTTGATGCTGTAGTCACCGTTGATCCGCACCTGCATCGCGTTGCCACGCTGCCCGAGGCCGTGCCCGCGGCCCAGGCCGTGGTGGTCAGCGGTGCACCGTTGCTGGCCGACTGGATCGTGCAGCAGCGCCCCGGCGCGCTGCTGGTGGGCCCTGATGGCGAATCGGCCCAGTGGGTGGCCCAGGCCGCCCAGCGCCACGGGCTGCAGCATGCCGTGTGCACCAAAGAGCGCCATGGCGACCGCAGCGTCACCATCGCTCTGCCGCCGCTGGACGTGCGGGGCCGGGCCGTGGTGCTGCTCGACGATATGGCCAGCACTGGCCATACCCTGGCGCAGGCGACGTGCCTGCTGCTGCAGGCGGGCGCCGCCTCGGTCGATGTGGCGGTGACCCATGCCCTCATCCCGCCCGACGGGCTTGCCGCGCTGCACGAGGCGGGCGTGGGCTGCTTCTGGAGCACCGATTGCGGGGCCCATGCCAGCAATGCCGTAGCCATGGCTCCGGCCCTGGCCGAGGCCCTGGCGCAGGTGGCTGCCGCGCTGGAGTGAGCTGGGGAACTCCTTTTTTAATAGCTGCTGGCGCTTGCTCAGCAAGGGCTGGTGCCATATTTGGCTTCAAGCGACTCAGCCCGCCCGTTGCTGCACCCGCAGCCACGCGTTCGAGAGGCTTGCAAAGGACCGTGGCAATGCGTACGTTGGCGTGTAGCTTTCAAGGGAGGAAAAATTGCTCGCACAGCGGCCAAGGGTGGTAGACGCAACCAACAGGTGGGCTGAGAGGTGGAAATGCAAAACGGGCCACAAGGGCCCGTGAGTCATGAATGCTTGAAGTGGAGGGCGGGATTCGAACCCGCGCTGGGGATTAGCCCACACACGCTTTCCAGGCGTGCGACTTAAACCGCTCATCCGCATCTCCGCATCTCCGCATCTCCGCATCTCCGCATCTCCGCATCTCCGCATCTCCGCAGCCCGCTGCAACAACATTGCTGTTGGAGCGGATGGCGCATCCCGCAGAATTTCTTTGCGCATATGCTGCGCTCAGGAAGCGCGTTGTGTCGTCTGCACCATCTTCATGGCCGATCCGATCAGGGCGGACACTTCGGTCATGTTGCTCGGCACGATAAGGGTGGTGGCTGCGTCGGCGGCTACCTGGCTGTAGGCATCCACGGCTTTTTCTGCCACTTTGAGCTGTACGGCTTGCTCTCCCCCTGGCTGGCGGATGGCCGCAGCCACGCGTTCAATGGCCTGTGCGGTGGCCTCGGCCACAGCCTTGATGGATTCGGCTTCGCCCTGGGCCTTGTTGATGGCGGCCTGCTTTTCACCTTCAGAGCGGGCGATGAAGGCCTCGCGCTCGCCGGTGGCGATGTTGATTTGCTCCTGGCGGCGGCCTTCGGATGCGGCAATCAAGGCTCGCTTTTCACGCTCGGCCGTGATTTGCTGCTGCATGGCGTGCAGGATTTCCTTCGGTGGCGTCAAGTCCTTGATTTCATAACGCAGCACCTTCACGCCCCAGTTCAAGGCGGCTTCGTCAATGGCCTGCACCACCTGGGCGTTGATGATGTCGCGTTCTTCAAAGGTCTTGTCCAGCTCCAGCTTGCCGATCACTGAACGCAGCGAGGTTTGCGCCAGCTGGGTCACCGCCATGATGTAGTTGCTGGAGCCGTAACTGGCGCGCATGGGGTCTGTGACCTGAAAGTACAGGATGCCGTCCACCTGCAACTGTGTGTTGTCTTTGGTGATGCAAATTTGGCTGGGCACGTCGAGCGGAATTTCCTTGAGGCTGTGCCGATAGGCCACGCGGTCCACAAAAGGCACCAGAAAGTTGAGGCCAGGGGTGAGGGTGCCAGCGTATTTGCCCAGACGTTCTTTGACCCAGGCGTTTTGTTGTGGAACGACCTTGACGGAGCGGGCGATGAAGATGACCGCGATGATCAGGATGACGATGGCAATTTCCATGGATGCGCCTTTCGGTTGCGATGTGAAAAACAAAGGGGTGACTAGAGCGGATCTACCAGCAGACGGTTGCCCACCAGCTCGGCAACGCGGTGTGGGCCGGTCGATGGCTGCACGCCTTGCCGGTGGATGGCCACCCAGTTGGCACCCCGGTATTTGACCGAGCTGGTGCCGTCCGCATTCCAGCTCTCGATCATGACGGTTTCGCCCACGTCCAGGTTCACGCTGCGGTCGGCCCTGGCAGATGGATCGCCGGGGCGTTTGCGCCGCAGGGCATGCCAGCCCACCACCGAACCACCGCCGACCAGGGCCGCCGTGAGGATCTGCACGGTGGTCGATGCGCCCAAATGGGCTGCAATGCCCGCCGCACCCACGCCCACGGCCAGCATGAGCAGATAAAAAGTGCCGGTGAGCAGTTCTGCTACCACCAGCCCTCCCGCCAGCAACCACCAGATGGTGGATTCCTCCATGGAGCCTCCTTGCGCAGATGCGCCTGTGTGATGTGTTTAGTGCACCACATTCTGGGTCAAAAGGATGGAGCTTCAAAGGCAGGACACCGTTATTCCGTACACTTCGCGCCTATTTTGTTTTTTGGCCGGGCAGGGCACGGTTTCACGGAGGCTGCGCATGAAGTTTCGCTTTCCCATCATCATCATCGATGAGGACTATCGTTCCGAGAACACTTCGGGTCTCGGCATCCGCGCTTTGGCGCAGGCCATCGAGGCCGAGGGCTTTGAGGTGGTGGGGGTGACCAGTTATGGTGACCTGTCGCAGTTTGCGCAGCAGCAAAGCCGTGCCAGCGCGTTCATCTTGTCGATTGACGACGAGGAATTTACGGGCGGCGATGAACTGGACCCCATCGTGCTGAACCTGCGCCACTTCATCGGTGAAGTGCGTCGCAAGAACTCCGAAGTGCCCATTTATGTGCACGGCGAAACCAAGACCAGCCGCCACCTGCCCAACGACATCCTGCGCGAGCTGCACGGCTTCATCCACATGTTCGAGGACACCCCCGAATTCGTGGCCAAGCACATCATCCGTGAGGCCAAGAGCTACCTTGAAAGCGTGCAGCCGCCGTTCTTCAAGGCGCTGCTGGACTACGCCGAAGACGGCTCTTACAGCTGGCACTGCCCCGGTCACTCGGGCGGCGTGGCGTTCTTGAAGAGCCCGGTGGGCCAGATGTACCACCAGTTTTACGGCGAGAACATGCTGCGCGCCGACGTGTGCAACGCGGTGGAAGAATTGGGCCAGCTGCTGGACCACAACGGTGCCATTGGCGAATCTGAACGGAATGCGGCGCGCATCTTCAATGCCGACCACTGCTTCTTCGTGACCAACGGCACGTCCACATCGAACAAGATGGTGTGGCACCACACCGTGGCGCCCGGTGATGTGGTGGTGGTGGACCGCAACTGCCACAAGTCCATCCTGCACAGCATCATCATGACCGGGGCCATCCCCGTGTTCCTGAAGCCCACGCGCAACCACTTTGGCATCATCGGGCCCATCCCGCAAAGCGAGTTCGAGCCCGCAGCCATCCAGGCCAAGATCAAGGCCAACCCGTTGCTCAAGGGTGTGGATGCCAAGAAGGTCAAGCCGCGCGTGCTGACGCTCACGCAATCCACCTACGACGGCGTGCTCTACAACACCGAAACCATCAAGGGCATGCTCGATGGTTACGTGGACAACCTGCACTTTGACGAGGCCTGGCTGCCCCACGCGGCCTTCCACCCGTTCTATGGCAGCTACCACGCCATGGGCAAGAAGCGCGCGCGCCCCAAGCACTCGGTGGTGTACGCCACGCAGTCCATCCACAAGCTGCTGGCGGGTATCAGCCAGGCATCGCATGTGCTGGTGCAGGACTCGCAAACGGTGAAGCTCGACCGGCCCTTGTTCAACGAGGCCTACCTGATGCACACCTCCACCAGCCCGCAGTACAGCATCATTGCCAGCTGCGACGTGGCTGCCGCCATGATGGAGCCGCCGGGTGGCACCGCGCTGGTGGAAGAAAGCATTCTGGAAGCCCTCGACTTCCGCCGCGCCATGCGCCAGGTGGAAGAAGACTTCGGCAAGAACGACTGGTGGTTCAAGGTCTGGGGCCCTGAAAAGCTCGTGGACGAAGGCATGGGCCGTGCGGAGGACTGGATCATCCGCAGCGATGCCAAGGGCAAGAAGGGCAGCAAGTGGCACGGCTTTGGCCAACTGGCCGACGGCTTCAACATGCTGGACCCGATCAAGTCCACCATCGTCACGCCTGGCCTGAGCCTGGATGGCAAGTTCGACAAGACGGGCATCCCTGCCTCCATC
>NZ_CAXIAK010000027.1:0-41526 GCF_964021665.1 uncultured Acidovorax sp. | reverse complement strand
CGCCATGGCGGCCGCCAGCTCCGCCGCCGCGTGGCTGTGTTCGACCGAGTGGATCTCCACCCCGTCGAGGTTGATGCCTGCTTCAGAGGCCACCGCACGGATGCGCGCCTCGGGGCCGATAAGCACCGGAATGATCAGGCCGTAGTGCGCGGAATCCATGGCGCCGCTGAGCGAGCCCACGTCGCACGGGTGCACCACGGCGCAGCGCACGGCGGGCATGCCGTCGGCCAGCGACAGCAGCTCCTTGAACCGCGCCTCGGGGTCGAACAGCTGGATCTGCGGCGCATTGACCTTGGGGATCCGCACCTTGGTGGTGGGTGGCAGCACGCGGGCCGTGCCGTGCAGCACGCTCTGGCCCTTCTGGTTGAGCACCGCGCAGTCGAGTTCGATGCGCTTCTTTTCATCGTCCTTGCTCGTCACGGTCACCGTCACGGTAAGCGTGTCGCCAATGCGCACCGGCTTGGTGAAGTGCAGCACCTGCTCCAGGTAGATGGTTCCCGGGCCGGGGAACTGGGTGCCCAGCAGCGCCGAAATCAGCGCGCCACCCCACATGCCATGGGCAATGACGCCGTGGAACAGCGTGTCGTTGGCGTATTCGGGGTTCAGGTGGGCCGGGTTGGTGTCCCCCGAGACAGCAGCGAAAGCCTGGATATCGGCCTGCGTCAGGGTGCGCAGCAGGCGCGCGCTCTGGCCCACGGAGAGTTCGTCGTAGGTGACGTTTTCCAGCCATTCGGTGTTCGGTGCCATGTTCATGTTGCGGAAATCCTTAAAAAAACAGAGCGGATGCATGCAGATGAGAATTCAACCAGATGACCCGGCGTTGAAAACGGGGGCGACCCAGGCCAGCAGCCACCGCGCAAGGGCCGCCAGTATTCCGCTGTGAGGGCGCTGGTGGCGTCCCCCTGCCCGCCTCGCACAGCGAGGCGAGAGCGGGGGGAAGGCGCGAAGCGACGCAGGGGGGTGTACTGCATCCTAGGCCACTGCGTGACAGCCGCCATCCACATAAATAGTCTGGCCGGTCATGCCGGAAGACGCATCGCAGCACAGGAAGGCGCTGAGCTGGGCGATTTCCTCCAGCGTGACCAGGCGCTTGAGCGGCGCCTTGAGCATGGCATTGGCCATCAGTTCGTCGAAACTGGCAATGCCCGAGGCCGCCCGTGTCAGTATGGGGCCGGGCGAGACAGCGTGTACGCGGATGCCCTGGGGCCCCAGTTCCAGCGCCATGTAGCGCACCATGGATTCGAGCGCAGCCTTCACCGGCCCCATCAAGCCATAGTGCGGCACGGCTTCTTCGGCGCCCAGGTAGGTCATGCTCAGCAGGCTGCCGCCCGCCGACATGTGCGGCACGCACAGCTTGGCCAGTTCGGCAAAGGAGTGGCATGACACCTCCATGGCGCGCGAGAAGCCCTTGCGCGAACTGTCGATCACCTGGCCGTGCAGGTCTTCCAGCGGCGCCCATGCGATCGAATGGATCACGAAATCCAGCCGTCCCAGGCGCTGCACCGCATGCGCCACCAGCGCTTCGAGCTCGCCGTCCTGCTCGACGTTGCAGCCCACCAGGTCCACGCCCAGCGGCCCGGTCAGCGGCTCGACGAAGCGGCGCGCCTTTTCGTTGAGGCAGGACACCACCAGCTCGGCGCCCATCTGATGGGCCAGCTCGGTGCAGCCCCAGGCAATGCTGTTTTCGTTGGCCAGTCCCAGGATCAGGCCCTTTTTGCCCGCCAGGTTGAATGCGTTGGGTTTTTTCGTCATGCGTTGGAAATTCCGGAAAACAAGAAAAAGCGCGGGGCCGCAGACACACCGGGCCCATGCGCGGGGATCAGTTCTGATCGAACAGGCGCTTGAGGTTGGCGCCGTCCGCGCCAGGCTTGAAGCCTTCGCGCACGAGCTGCTCTTGCGCAGACACCAGGATGTGGCGCGTGGCATCCACACCCACGCGGTCCACATAGCTGCGGGCCACGCCGTAGCGCAGCACCAGCAGGCCACGCAACTCTTCACGCAGGTGGGCCTTGCGACGGTCCGGGCTCATGCCGTTTCGGGTTGCGGTGCGCCGGTCGGGCGTGACCCGGCGGTCGGGCTGCGGTACGCGCCCGGCATCGATGTGCAACACCCGCTCCAGCTCGGCCTCGTTTTCCAGGTCCACGCCCAGGCTGGTGGCCAGACGGGCGATGCGTGCGCTCAGCTCGCGCACCAAGGCGATCATGCGGCGCAGCTGGTCGGCCACCGGACCATCGACTTCCGGGCCGTCAGTCGGCATAGCGCACCATGACGTATTCACCAGGGGCATCGCACAACACATGCGCCGGGTCCATGGCAGGCGGCGCCACGGGCTTGCCCGAACGTTCCTTGAGCCAGGCGTCCATGGCTTCCCACCAGGAGCCTTCACGCACCGGGGCGCTGGCTTCCCATTCGTCGGGGCCCGTCCAGCCATTGCCGTCTTCGGTGGCGGCGATCTGGTAGCTGCGGCGCGGGCGGCCAGGCTCTGAGACGATGCCGGCGTTGTGTCCGCCCGCCGCCAGAATGAAGGTGACATGCGTGTCGGTCTGCAGGTGGATTTTGTAAACCGAGCGCCAGGGCGAGACATGGTCACGCGTGGTGCCCACCACCAGCATCGGCGCATGGATGTCCATCAGCGCCACGCCCACGCCGCCCACGCGGTACTGCCCCGTGGCCAGGGCGTTGTTGAGGAACAGCGACGACAGGTATTCGGAGTGCATGCGCGCAGGCAGGCGCGTGACGTCGGCATTCCAGCTCATGAGGTCAAAGTCCACCTCGTCCTGGCCCAGCAGGTAGCGGCGCGTGCTGCGTGACCACACCAGATCGCGCGCATTGAGAAACTGGAACGAGCCCGCCATGGCCTTGCCCGAGAAATAGCCCTTGCGCTCCATGTCCTGGCGCAGCGCCTGAATCTGGTCGTCGTCGATGAAGACGCCCATCTCGCCCGGTTCGCTGAAGTCGGTTTGCGCCGCCAGCAGCGTGACCGAGGCCAGCTCGGGCATGTGGGGCGGGAAGGCGGCGTGTTCGCGCGCCTGGCCCTTGCCCTGCGTTGCGCGGCTCTTGTGTCCCAGGGCTGCGGCCACCATGGCCAGGAAGGTGCCGCCCAGGCAGTAGCCCAGCGCGTGGATGCGCGGCGCCTTCGTGCGCTCCTTGACCGCCGCCATGGCCTCCATCACGCCCAGGCGCAGGTAGTCCTGCATGCCCAGGTCGCGGTCGGAAGCATCGGGGTTGCGCCACGAAACGATGAACACCGTGTAGCCCTGGGCCACCAGATAGCGGACCATGGAATTGGCGGGCGACAGGTCCAGGATGTAGTACTTCATGATGCACGAGGGCACGATGAGCAACGGCTCCGGGTAAACCTTGTCGGTGGTGGGCGCGTACTGGATCAGCTCGATCAGGTGGTTGCGGAACACCACCTTGCCCGGCGTGACGGCCACGTCCTTGCCCACCTCGAAGGTGAGAGGCTCCAGCGTTTGCGGGTCGGCATCGGACCGGGCGCCGTGGTGCTTTTTCAGATCTTCGGTGAAGTGCTGGAACCCGCTCAGCAGGCTCTGCCCGCCGGTCTCGCGCGCCCGTTGCTGCGCCTCGGCATTCGTGAACAGCCAGTTCGAGGGCGACAGCGCATCGAGCGCCTGCCGGGTGAAGAAGTCCACCACATGCTGATGGTGGCGCGTCATGCCATCGACCTGGGCCGCCTCACGCCACCAGGCATCGCTGGCCTTGAAGCCCTCCTTCAGGGCATTGAAGGGCCAGTGCTGCCAGCTTTCGTCGCGAAAGCGTGCATCTTTCTCGGACGGGGTGGCACCTTCATCATCGGTCGCCGGTCGCGCCGACGCCAGCCAGGCCTGCTGCGCCAACGCCAGGGCACGCTGCCCCAGCACCATCTGCCGCCCGGGCGAGAGCGCCAGGTGCATGGCCCAGTCGGCCGCTGCCAGCGCCGTGGACACGGGCGAGAGCCCCATGTTGACGCGTGCCATCTGGGCCTGAACGGTTTCGTCCAGCGCCTTGGCGGTCTGGCGCTGCCGCTCGTACGGTGAACCCGGGGAAGCTTGCTTATCCATGCGTGCCCTTTCGCACTTTTGTTACCAACTCATAGTATGCCCGGATTGACAGAAGCATCCATTCAATTAGTAAGGCAATTTAATAGACTTTGATGCCCGTCAATGCACCCCGCCCTCCCATCCGAATGCTATTGAATTTATAGCTTTTGGCGCTTTCATCCAGGGCTCCAATTGCCAATTTCATCCACAATTGCTTCATGGACACCCCCACCACACATCCTTCCCTGGTCGCTTCCCTGTTCGAGGTCCGTCACCTGAGCAAGCGCTATGGCGAGGCCGCCGTGGTCAACGACGTGTCGTTCTCCATGGCACCCGGAGAATGCCTGGGCGTCATCGGCCCCAACGGCGCGGGCAAGACAACCACCATCCGCATGTGCCTGGGCCTCACGGCACCCGACGGCGGCAGCATCCATTACCAGCCCGCTGGCGGCGGCCCTCTGCTGCAGATGCCGCGCGACGCCCTGGCCATCAAGGCCGAGATCGGCGTGGTGACGCAGTTCGACTCGCTCGACCCCGACTTCACCTGCCTGGAAAACCTGCGCGTGTTCGGTCGCTATTTCGGACTGGCGCCACGCGTCATGGACGAACGGGCGCCTCAGTTGCTGGAATTTGCCGCACTTACGCACAAGGCCCATGCCAAGCCCGGTGAACTGTCGGGCGGGATGAAGCGGCGCCTGTCGCTGGCCCGCGCCCTCGTCAACCGCCCGCGCCTGCTGCTGCTGGACGAGCCCACCACCGGCCTGGACCCGCAGGCCCGCCACCTGATGTGGGAGCGGCTGCAACTGCTGCTGCAGCAAGGCACTTCCATCTTGCTGACCACCCACTTCATGGACGAGGCCGAGCGCCTGTGCTCGCGCCTGCTGGTGCTGGACCACGGCAAGAAAATCACCGAAGGCAAGCCGCGCGAGCTGATCGCCCAGCACCTGGAAAGCGATGTGGTGGAAGTCTTCGGCGTGGGCGCCGTGGCGCTGGCCGAGGACGCCCACCTGCGGGCCCTGGCCGCGCGCGTGGAGATCAGCGGCGAGACGGTGTTCTTCTACACGCAGAACGCCCAGCCCCTGTTGCAGGCGCTGGGCCAGCATGGCCACCTGCGGACGCTGCACCGCCCTGCCAACCTGGAAGACTTGTTCCTGAAGCTGACGGGACGGCAGATTCGGGAGTGAGGGCGCAAGGGATAAAAGCCGACGCACTCAGCCGAATCAACCCAGCGCAAAATCGAGCGTGTCTCACGCTAGGAACGCCCAGCACAGCAAAGAGATCCGTTCTGATGGTTTTCAGCGCAGACAGGACGGATCGGGGTTGCATGCCACTGGCCCCGGCTTGTCTGCCATTCAACATACGCAAGACATGAGCGATCAACCCGTTTCTCTGACACCCGTGCCTGCGGGCTACACCGACTGGCTCATTGGTTTGAAATCCCGCATCCACACCGCCCAGCAACGCGCTGCGCTGGCGGTGAATCGCGAGTTGGTATTGCTGTATTGGCAGATGGGGCGCGACATTCTGGCGCAGCAGGCGCTGCAGGGGTGGGGTGCGAAGGTGATTGAACGGCTGGCGCATGACCTGCGCACGGCGTTTCCCGAGATGAAGGGGTTTTCGCCGCGCAACCTCAAGTACATGCGTGCTTTTGCTGAGGCTTGGCCGGATGACGAATTTGTGCAAGCGGTGCTTGCACAATTGCCCTGGTACCACCAGTTGGCGCTGCTGGACAAGCTCTCCACACCCGAGGCCCGCCGCTGGTATGCGGCCCAAGCCATCCGGCACAACTGGTCACGCAATGTGTTGGTGATGCAGATCGAAACCCGCTTGCTGGAGCGCAGCGGCTCCGCTGTTACCAACTTTGAAGCGAGTTTGCCCAAACCCCAGTCCGATTTGGCCCGCGAATCGCTGAAAGACCCTTACCGCTTCGACTTTCTGGGCTTGACCGACGAGGCGCAAGAGCGCGAGGTCGAGCACGCTTTGGTGAAGCACGTGACCGAGTTCCTGCTAGAGCTGGGCGCAGGCTTTGCGTTCGTGGGGCGGCAGGTGATGCTGAATGTGGGCGGCGATGAGTTTTTCATCGACCTGCTGTTCTACCACCTCAAACTGCGCTGCTATGTGGTGATCGAACTCAAGGGCGGCAAATTCAAACCCGAGCATTTGGGGCAGCTGGGCTTTTACCTGACGGCGGTGGACATGCAGGTCAAGGCCGAGCAAGACAACCCGACCATTGGCCTGCTGCTGTGCAAGACCAAAAACAAGGTGGTGGCCGAATACGCGCTGCGTGACACGGCCCAGCCTATGGGGGTGGCGGAATACCAGCTCATCGAATCCCTGCCCGCTGCGCTGCAAACCAGCTTGCCCAGCATTGAGCAGATTGAAAGCGAGCTGGGTGGATTGGAATAGGCAGCGTCTACCCGAAAGCCAACCACTCCTAAAAATATAGCTGCTAGCGCTTTATCGATAAGCGCTAGCGGCCAATTTGACTTAAAACCCCGCCTCAAACCTTGCGCGGTTTGACCTTGCCAGCCGCCAGCTTGGCGTTGCTGCGCGCCGTCTCCACATCGGCCGCGCGCGCCAGGGCCACGCCCATGCGGCGCTTGGTAAAGCTCTCGGGTTTGCCGAACAGGCGCAGGTCGGTGCCGGGCACGCGCAGGGCTTCGTCCACGCCGTCAAACACAATGCCCTGGGCTTCCACACCGCCATAGATCACCGCGCTGGCGCCGGGGTTGCGCAGGCTGGCATCCACGGGCAGGCCCAGGATGGCGCGGGCATGCAGCTCGAACTCGCTCTGGTGCTGGGTGCACAGGGTGACCAGGCCCGTGTCGTGCGGGCGGGGGCTGACTTCGCTGAACCAGACCTGCTCGCCTTTGACGAACAGCTCCACGCCGAACAGGCCAAGCCCGGAGG
The DNA here is from genome assembly GCF_964021665.1 of uncultured Acidovorax sp. NCBI lineage: Bacteria > Pseudomonadati > Pseudomonadota > Betaproteobacteria > Burkholderiales > Comamonadaceae > Acidovorax > uncultured Acidovorax sp. The sequence continues at coordinate 34,576 of NZ_CAXIAK010000027.1, read as the reverse complement.
GCTTTCCGTCAAAGCCCACGCCCAGGTTGTCGGTCACGGCCTTGGCGATCTGGCGCGATTTTTCGAGCGCTGCGGGGTGCATGGGGTGGGGCTGCCAGCTTTCCACATAGTCGCCACTCACCTGCACGTGGCCGATGGGGTCGCAGAAGCTGGTGACGATCTGGCCGTCAGAACCCACCGAACGCACGGTGAGCTGTGTGATTTCGTAGTCAAAGTCAATGAAGCCTTCGACGATGACGCGGCCGTGGCTCACGCGGCCGCCGGCCATGGCGTAGTCCCAGGCTTTTTTCACGTCCTCGGGGCCGTCGATTTTGCTCTGACCCTTGCCCGAGCTGCTCATCACGGGCTTGACGATGCAGGGGTAGCCGATCCCTGCATCAATGGCGGCCTGCAACTCCGCTAGCGAGTTGCAGAACTTGTACGGGCTGGTGGGCAGGCCCAGCGTTTCGGCGGCCAGCACGCGGATGCCCTCGCGGTCCATGGTCAGGCGGGCGGCGCGGGCGGTGGGGATGACGCGCACCACACCAGCAGCCTCCAGCTCTTCGAGCATCGGGGTGGCAATGGCTTCGATCTCGGGCACCACCAGGTGCGGGCGCTCGGTTTCGATCAGCGCCTTGAGCTGGGCCGGGTCGCTCATGGTGATGGTGCGCGCGTGGTGGGCCACTTGCTGGCCGGGGGCGTTGTCGTAGCGGTCTACCGCAATGGTTTCCACGCCCAGGCGCTGCAGCGCGATCAGCACTTCCTTGCCCAGCTCCCCCGAGCCGAGCAGCATGACTTTGGTGGCGTGGGGAGACAGGGGGGTTCCGAGGGTGGTCATGGGCAGGGCCTTCAAACGGTGGATGTGAAAAAGCGATCAGGGCGTCGCTGAACGGGGTCGGCCAGGATTTTGCCTGCTGCGCAAAGCCTGAGAACCTGCTGCGCCTCTCGCAGCAGCGCATCCACAAGCTCTGCCGCACACCGCACAATAGCCCCATGAGTACCACGCCCAGCGCCTTGCGCCCCCGCCCGCCCGCACCGGCTTCGGTCTGGCGCCCGCCTGCGTTGTCGGCCCGCTGGTGGCCGGTGTTTTTGCGCAACCTGCTGGTGTGGCGCAAGCTGGCCATTCCCAGCCTGGTGGGCAACATTGCCGAGCCGCTGATGTGGCTGGTGGCCTTTGGCTACGGCATGGGCGCGCTGGTGGGGCAGGTGAGCGTGGGCGGCGCGGGCGGGGATGCCAAGGTGCCCTACATCCTGTTTTTGGCCAGCGGCTCGATCTGCATGAGCGCGATGAACGCAGCCAGCTTTGAGGCGCTGTACTCGGCGTTTTCGCGCATGCATGTGCAAAAGACCTGGGACGGCATCATGAACGCGCCCGTCACGCTCGACGATGTGGTGCTGGCCGAGATGCTGTGGGCCGCGTTCAAGGCGCTGTTCACCGTCACGGCCATCCTGGGGGTGATGCTGGCCCTGGGCATCAGCCACAGCCCCAAGTTGCGGGTGGCGTGGCCGGTGCTGCTGTTCGTGGGGCTCATGTTCTCCAGCATTGCCCTCATCTTCAATGCGCTGGCCAAGGGGTACGACTTTTTCACGTACTACTTCACGCTGGTGCTCACGCCCATGATGTTCTTGTCGGGCGTGTTCTTCCCGCGCGAGCAATTGCCACCGCTGGTGCGCGCGATCTCGGACTGGCTGCCGCTGACCAACGCAGTGGAGCTGGTGCGCCCGCTGTTCATGGACCAGTGGCCGCAACAGCCGCTGCGCCACGCCGTTGTGCTGGCAGCCACCACGGTGGTGGCCTTCTGGCTGGCACTGGCGCTGACGCGGCGGCGCTTTCGCGGCTGAAGCGGCCCAAGAGCCTCAGGCGGCGCTGGCGCGCAGCAAGTCCACCGCCTTTTCGGCCACCATCACCGTGGGGGCGTTGGTGTTGCCGCTGGTGATGCGGGGCATGACGGAGGCGTCCACCACCCGCAGCCCCTGCACGCCGTGCACACGCAGCTGCGCATCCACCACGTCCATGGGCCCAGGGCCCATGCGGCAGCTGCCCACGGGGTGGTAGATGGAGTCGGCATGGTTGCGGATGAACTGGGCAATCTCGGCATCCGTCTGCGCACTTGCAGATACGGGCAGCTCCTTGCCGCCCAGGTCAGCCAGGGCGGGTTGCGACAGGATGTCGCACATGCGGCGCACCCCGCGCACCATGCGCTGCAGGTCGTCCTCATCGGCCAGGAAGTTCGGGTCCACCAGCGGCAGGGCCATGGGGTCCGCACTGGCCAGGGCCACCCGCCCCCGGCTGCGCGGCTGCAGCAGGCACACATGCGATGAATAGCCGTGGCCCAGCGCAGTTTTGCGGCCATGGTCCACCAGCTTGCCGATGACGAAGTGCAGCTGCAGGTCGGGTGCCGACTCGGCCGCGCTGCTGCGGATGAAGCCACCCGCCTCTGCGTAGTTGGTGGTGAGCATGCCGGTGCGGCTGCGGCGCCAGTCCATCACACCGCGCGCAATGCGCACCGCCGCCTCGGCCGACACGCCGAACAGATCCTTGAGGTGCGGCGCGTCGTACAGCAGCACCACGTCGGGGTGGTCGTGCAGGTGCTCGCCCACGCCAGGCAAATCGTGCACCACCGCAATGCCGTGCTGCTGCAACTGCGCGCCAGGGCCAATGCCTGAGAGCATCAGCAGCTGGGGCGACAGTAGCGCCCCGGCGCTGAGCAGCACTTCGCGCGCGGCCCGCACTTCCTTGAGCTGCCCGCCCTGGCGGTATTGCACGCCCACCGCACGGCGGCCCTCCATCAGCACCCGCGTGGCCTGCGCGCCGGTGATGACCTGCAGGTTAGGCCGGCCCAGGTGCGGCGTGAGGTAGCCCTTGGCGGTGCTGTGGCGTTCCCCATTCTTGTGGGTGACCTGGTACAGGCCCACGCCTTCCTGGTCTGGCCCGTTGAAGTCCAGGTTGTGCGGGTAGCCCGCCTGCACCCCGGCGTGCACAAAGCTCTGGCTCACGCGGTGCGGCGAGCGCAGGTCGGCCACGTTGAAGGGCCCGCCCTGCCCGTGCAGAGGGCCGCTGATGCTTTCGTTGTGCTCGGCCCGCACAAAGTAGGGCAGCACATCGGCCCAGCCCCAGCCGGGGTTGCCCTGGGCGGCCCAGTGGTCGTAGTCAGCAGGTTGGCCGCGCACGTAAATCATGGCGTTGAGCGAGCTGCTGCCGCCCAGCACCTTGCCCCGGGGCTGGTAGCCGCGCCGGCCGTTGAGCCCCGGTTGCGGCACCGTGCTCTGGCGCCAACTGTTGAGCTCCAGCCGAGCCATCGCGGCCAGCCCTGCGGGGCAGTGGATCAGCACGCTGCGGTCGGCCGGCCCGGCTTCCAGCAGGCACACCCGCACGGCGGGGTCCTCCGTCAAACGCCCTGCCAGCACGGCCCCGGCCGAGCCCCCGCCCACCACGATGTAGTCGAACATGTTTACATCTTCCCCCGGCCAAGCACCGTGGCCACCTGCAAGATAACCGGACGGCCGTGCTTTTTGCTCAGGAACTTTCCCGAGGTTCCGATGGCTCGCACCGCTGCGTCCCTTACCATGCAGGCGTCTGTTTCACTTGGAAGAAAGCTCTTTTTATGACGATTCAAACGGTTGGCATCATCGGCGCGGGCACCATGGGCAATGGCATTGCACAGGCCTGTGCGGTGTCGGGCATCAACGTGGTGATGGTGGATATTTCGGACGCGGCCGTGCAAAAAGGCCTGGCCACGGTGGCGGGCAGCCTGGACCGCCTGATCAAGAAGGAAAAGATCAGCGAAGCCGACAAGGCTGCGGCCCTGGCGCGCATCAAGACATCGACCAGCTACGACGACCTGAAGGCCGCGCAACTGGTCATCGAAGCTGCCACCGAGAACTACGAACTCAAGCTCAAGATCTTGAAGCAGGTGGATGCCATCGTGGCGCCTGAAGTGATCGTGGCTTCGAACACCTCTTCGATCTCCATCACCAAGCTGGCTGCCGCCACCAGCCGCGCCGACCGCTTCATCGGCATGCACTTCTTCAACCCCGTGCCCATGATGGCGCTGGTGGAAATCATCCGCGGCCTGCAGACCAGCGACGCCACGCACGACGCCGTGAAGGCCCTGGCCGAGGCCCTGGGCAAGAGCCCCATCACCGTGAAGAACGCGCCAGGCTTTGTGGTCAACCGCATTCTGGTGCCCATGATCAACGAAGCCTTCTTCGTGCTGGCCGAAGGCCTGGCCACACCCGAGGACATCGACGCCGGCATGAAGCTGGGCTGCAACCAGCCGATTGGCCCGCTGGCGCTGGCCGACATGATTGGCCTGGACGTGTGCCTGGCCGTGATGGACGTGTACCTGGCCGAGTTTGGCGACAGCAAGTACCGCCCCTGCCCGCTGCTCAAGGAAATGGTGGCCGCAGGCCGCCTCGGCCGCAAGACGGGCCAGGGCGTTTACACGTACTGAGCGGCGCCCTCGCACCTCTTCCCCCACACGCAGCGCAACCGTGCTGCACCCTTTGGCGGCCTGCGGGTCGCCATTTTTTTGGGCGTGACATCCATGCGACCTTTGGAATATCTAGAAGAAAACAGCCTCTAGTACTTTCATGGCAAGCGCTAACAGCTACGTTTTTCATAGCATCTACAACTCCCTTAGGAAGCAGCAGCAATCCCATGCCAGCAGTACAGGCATTCACCAATTGAATTGCACGCAATTTAATTGAACACAATAATTCAACCCATGCCCCGCACGCCCACCGCCGAAAACAGCCCCAGCCCCGCCGCCCTGCGGCTGGACAACCAGGTCTGCTTTGCGCTGTATTCCGCATCGCTGGCCATGACCAAGCTGTACAAGCCCCTGCTGGACGACATCGGGCTGACCTACCCGCAGTACCTGGTCATGCTGGTGCTGTGGGAGCAGGATGGCATCACCGTCTCGGAACTGGGCGAGCGCCTGTACCTGGATTCGGGCACGCTCACCCCGCTGCTCAAGCGGCTGGAAGCCAGCGGCCACATCCGCCGCGCCCGCGATGCGCAGGACGAGCGCCGGGTGCGCATCGCCCTCACGCCCCAAGGGCTGGGCCTGCGCGACCAGGCCGAGCGCATTCCGCACTGCGTGCTGGAAAGCAGCCAGTGCACCCTGCCCGAGCTGGTGGCGCTGACCAGCCAGCTCAAAACCCTGCGCGAGCGGCTCAGCCAGCGCTGAGCCGCCTGCCTACGTTGCTCCTGCATCACTGATTCTCACCACCGTCCCGCGCTGCGGGCATCACCTCAAAGGAAGACACCATGGCCAAGCTCGACCAAGTTCTCTACACCGCCAACGCCCACACCACTGGCGGCCGCGACGGCGCATCGCGCACCGATGACGGCCGTCTGGACGTGAAGCTCTCGCCCCCCGGCACCGCAGGCACCGGCACCAACCCCGAGCAACTGTTTGCTGCCGGCTACTCGGCCTGCTTCATCGGCGCCATGAAGGCCGTGGCCGGCATGCAAAAGATCAGCCTGCCTGCTGACCTCTCGATCGACGCCAGCGTGGACCTGGGCAAGGTCGGCCAGGGCTACGGCATCGCCGCCCGGCTTGCCGTGAGCCTGCCCGGCATGGACCGCGCCGCCGCCCAGGCCCTGGTGGACGCAGCCCACCAGGTCTGCCCCTACTCCAACGCCACCCGCGGCAACATCGACGTGACCATCACGCTGGTGTAACGCCCCGGGCTCTGCCCACCCCACACCGCCGGTGCCCCCGCCCAGGGAGCACCGGCGGTGTGCTTTTTGGGGCGCCCCCGGCGGAAACCGTAGACGGCGCCCCTTCGCCCTGGGGCATGATGCAGCCATGGGGAGAACACCATGAAACTGGCCCTTTTGTCAGACATCCACTCCAACCGCCAGGCGCTGGACGCCTGCCTGCAGCACGCCCGCGCGCATGGCGCCGATCACTTTGCCCTGCTGGGCGACCTGGTGGGCTATGGCGCCGACCCGGCCTACGTGGTGCAGCAGGCCATGGACTTGGTCGCTGCCGGTTACACGGTGATTGGCGGCAACCACGACGCCTTTGCCGTGCAGCCCCCCGCAGGAACCGACAAGGGCGCCCACAGCATGGCCGCACAGGGCGCGCTGTGGACGCACGAACAACTCAGCCCCGAGCAGCGCAGCTTTTTGGCCCATTTGCCCCTCACCGCCCAGGTGGGCGGGGTGCTGCTGGTACACGCCAGCGCCGAAGCGCCCGAAAACTGGCGCTATGTAGACAACGAAATCGTGGCCGCCGAATGCCTGGAAGCCGCCACGAAGCACCCGGGCGTGAAGCATGTCTTTTGCGGCCATGTGCACCAGCAAACGCTGTACTACCGGGGCACCGGGCGGGGGCTGATGCGCTTCACCCCCACGGCCGGGGTGCCCGTGCCGGTGCCGCCCCACCGGCAGTGGGTGGGCACGGTGGGCTCGGTCGGCCAGCCGCGCGACGGCGACCCGCGCGCCATGTACGCGCTGCTGGACACCGACCACTGGCACCTGCGCTTTGAGCGGGTGCCCTATGCCGTGGCCGATGCGGCGGCCGCCATCCTCGCCACGGGCGGCGCCTTGCCCGCAAGCTTTGCCCACCGCCTGGAGGTAGGCCGATGAAACTGCTGGAACCCGGCGCCGTGGTGGACGGCTTTGTGGTGCGCGACTGCATCCACGCAGGGGGCATGGCCCATATCTACCGGGTGGAATACGCCAGCGGCGCGCCCGACCCTGGCTTTCCCATGGCCATGAAGATCCCGCGCATGACCGCGGGCGACGGGGCCGAGAACATCGTGGGCTTTGAGGTGGAGCTGCAAATACTGCCCGCACTCACCGGGCCACACGTGCCGCGCTTTGTGGCCGCTGGCGACCTGCACCGGCTGCCCTACATCACCATGGAATACCTGCAGGGCCACACCCTGCAGCACTGGCTGGACGCGAGCGAGCGGCCCGACGAAGAACTCATCGCCCGCCTGGGCACCGCCCTGGCCCACGCGGTGCACAGCCTGCACCAGCAAAACGCCTGCCACCTCGACCTCAAGCCCGGCAACGTGCTCTTCACGCACGAGAACCATGCCGTGCTGCTGGACTTTGGCCTGTCGTGGCACGCGCACTTCCCCGACCTGCTGGCCGAAGAGCAGCGCAAGGCCGTGGGCTCGCCCGCGTGGATGGCACCCGAACAAGTGGTGGGCGTGCGGGGCGACCCGCGCAGCGACATCTTCGCCATTGGCGTGATGCTGTACGAGCTGGCCACGGGCGAGCTGCCGTTTGGCGCCCCCACCACCACGGGCGGTCTGCGCCAGCGCCTGTGGATGGCCCCCGCCCCGCCGCGCAAGCACCGGCCCGACCTGGCCCCGTGGCTGCAGGAAATCATCCTGCGCTGCCTGGAGCCCGAAGCCGCGCGCCGCTACCCCTCGGCCGCCCACCTGGCCCTGGACCTGGCCCACCCCACCCAGGTGCGCATCACCGAGCGAGGGCACCGCACCCAGGGCACGCCGTTTCGCACTCACTTCAAGCGCTGGCTGCGGGCGGCGGGCATGCACTACCAGCCCAGCCCGCTGCCCTCGCGGCAGATTGAAGAGACCCCCATCGTCATGGTGGCGGTGCCGCACAGCGATGTGACGGACGCCACGCTGTACTCGCTGCGCGAAGCGGTGGCGCGCTCACTGGGCATCCGGCCGGGGGCGCGGCTGGCCTGCGTCACGGTGCTGTCGCCCTCGGCCAGCAGCACCAGCGACAGCACCCGCAGCGAAACCGCCCTGCACCGCCTGCACCACGCCCGCCTGCGCCAGTGGGCGCAACCGCTGGACCTGACCGAGCACCCGGTGAGCTACCACGTACTCGAATCCAGCGACGTGGCCCACGCCCTGGTGCGCTACGCAGAGGGCAACCACGTCAACATGATGATCCTGGGCGCAGCCACCCATGGGCTGCAAACCCAGCGCTTCATTGCCACCGTGCCCATGCGCGTCGCGCGCGACGCGCCGTGCACTGTCATCCTCGTCAAGCAGGCGCTGCCGTTTGCGCGCCTGGCGGGTGCCAGCTGAGCACCGGTTCCAAGAACGGGGCGGCCGCGCGGCGGCCTGTCGCCAACGCGGCGCCCGGCACTTGAGCCGGTGCCGCCTTTGCCTTAGCGTGCGGGCATGAGCACCACCACCCTTCTCGTGCGCCAGAACCAGCTGGCCGACACCGCTGTGCGCACCACGGCCGATTCAGCGCTGCAAGACGGCGAAATCCGCGTCCGGGTAGACCGGTTCGCCCTCACCAGCAACAACATCACCTACGCGGCCATGGGCGAGATGCTGCAGTACTGGCAGTTCTTCCCCTCGGGTGAAGCGGGCTGGGGGATCATTCCGGTGTGGGGCTTTGGCACGGTGCAAGCGTCGCGGCACCCGGACATACCGGTGGGCGAACACCTGTATGGCTACTGGCCCATGGCCACCCATGCCGTGCTGGCCCCGCACCGCGTGAGCAACACCGGTTTCAGCGATGGCGCACCGCACCGCGCGGGGCTGCATGCGGTCTACAACCACTACCTGCGCACGAACACCGACCCGTTCTACCAGCCCTTCAATGAAGACATCCAGGCCCTGCTGCGGCCGCTGTTCATCACTTCGTGGCTCATTGATGACTTTCTGGCCGACCAGCAGTTCTTTGGTGCCAGCACCGTGCTGCTGTCCAGCGCATCCAGCAAGACGGCCTACGGCACGGCATTTGAGCTGGCCAAGCGCCCAGGCATCCAGGTGGTGGGGCTTACCTCTGCCACCAACCGCGCGTTTTGCGAAAGCCTGGGCTGCTACCACCGGGTGCTGGCCTACGAAGAACTGGAACAGCTGCCCGCCCAACCGGCCAGCGTGTACGTGGACTTTGCCGGCAGCGTGGCGCTGCGCGAGCGCATCCACCGGCATTTGACAGGGCTTGCCTACAGCTGCGCCGTGGGTGCCAGCCATGTGCAAGACCTGGGCGGCGCAGGCAACCTGCCCGGCCCCCGCCCCACCATGTTCTTTGCCCCGGCACAGGTCAAAAAGCGCAACGCTGACTGGGGCGCCCAGGGCCTGAACGACCGGCTGGTGCAGGCCTGGCAACAGTTCAGCACCGCAGTACAGGCACCGCCACAGCCCTGGCTGGTGGTGCAGCACCACCAAGGCAGTGCCGCGACGCAGGCGGTGTACCTGCAAGTGCTGGGCGGCCAGGGCAGCCCGCGTATTGGGCATATGGCCAGTCTGCTGGCGTAATCACCCGATTGAGTGCCTGTTTCAGGCAGGCAGCGACGACAATCTCTGCATGCACGCCCACAACGACACTGCGACGAACACCGCCGCCAACGCCCAACACCCTTTTGCCGCCCTGACGCCCGACGTGGTGCTGGACGCACTGGCCAGCGTGGGGCTGTACGGTGACGGGCGACTGATGGCGCTGTCGTCGTACGAAAACCGGGTGTACCAGGTCACGCTGGAAGACGGCCAGCGCGTGGTGGCCAAGTTTTACCGCCCCGAGCGATGGAGCCAGGCCCAGATTCTGGAAGAACACGCCTTTGCCGCCGAACTGACCGCCGCCGAGGTGCCCGCCATAGGCCCACTGGTGCTGGGCGGCACCACGCTGCACACGCATGGCGGTTTTTCCTTCTCGGTCAGCCCCTGGCGCGGCGGGCGCGGGCCCGAGCTGGACGATTTTGAGGTGCTGGAGTGGATTGGCCGCTTTCTGGCGCGCATCCACACCGTGGGGGCGGCGCAGCCGTTTGCGCACCGCCCGGCGCTTACCGTGCAGACCTTTGGTGCTGACTCGCGCGACTGGCTGCTGGCCCACGAGATCATTCCGCTGGACATGCAATCGGCCTGGCAAGGCGCCTGCGAAAATGCTCTTGAATTGATAGCTAGCAGCGCTTTATCCACGGGCGATGGAGGCCAATTTGGCTTAAACCAGGCGCGCCAGATCCGCCTGCACGGCGACTGCCACCCCGGCAACATCCTCTGGACGCCTACCGACCAGCCCGGCGGCGGTCCCCATTTTGTGGACCTGGACGACGCCCGCATGGGCCCTGCCGTGCAGGACTTGTGGATGCTGCTGTCGGGCGACCGCAGCCAGCGCACCCAGCAGCTCAGCGCGCTGCTGGAAGGCTACGAGCAATTTCGCAGCTTTGACCGCCGCGAGCTGGCGCTCATCGAGCCCCTGCGCACGCTGCGCCTCATCCACTACAGCGCATGGCTCGCGCGGCGCTGGCAAGACCCGGTGTTTCCCGTCAATTTCCCCTGGTTTGGCAGCAGCGACTACTGGCGCGGCCAGGTGGACATGCTGCACGAGCAAATCGAAGCCATGGGCGAAGAGCCGCTTTACGCCTGAAGACACCCGAAAGAGGGAATGGAACTGCGCATGTGATCTCAAAATATTTGCCATATATGGCAAATATGATTGTTAACTTTTAACAAAGCGCTTACAATAACGCACAAATGATACTTCGGTGGTGCAATTGTTGACTTCGTTTTTCAACGAGTGCAAACGATTGTCAGAAATTCGACCAGGCGTCGGTTCTGAGGCAACATCAGAAGGTTTTCTTTGACCCCTCCAAAGTGCGCCCCAGCGCTGTGACCACGCCATGCGAATAGCCGCCCTCGACGACGATCCGATCCTGCTGGAGCTGATCAAAGCCACCACCGAGCAACATGGCCACGTCTGCCACACCTACCTGACAGGCACCCAGCTGCTGCAGGACATCCGGCACGAGACCTTCGATTTGCTCATCGTGGACTGGCACCTGCCCGACATGGAAGGCCCCGAGGTGGTCTCCGCCGTGCGCCAGACGACAGGGCGGCACCTGCCCATCCTGTTCGTCACCCGCCGCCGCGAAGAGCAAGACGTGATCGAAGCCCTGTCCTGCGGCGCCGACGACTTCATGACCAAGCCCCTGCGCATGGGTGAGCTGGTGGCCCGCACCACTGCCTTGCTGCGCCGCGCGTACCCCCAGGCCATGAGCGACAACCTGGTGTTCGGCCCCTACCGGTTCGACCCCGAAAAGCGTTCGCTGTGGCTGCGCGACCAGCCCGTGGAGCTCAAGAACCGCGAATACGAACTGGCCCTGTTCATGTTCCGCAACGCAGGCCGCCTGCTCTCGCGCGCCCACCTGCGTGAAGTGGTGTGGGGCGAAACCAGCGAAGCGCCCTCACGCTCGCTGGACACCCACATGTCGCGCCTGCGCACCAAGCTGGAACTCACCCCTGCCAACGGTTACGTGGTGGGCGCCATCTACGGCATGGGCTACCGCCTGGACGCCGTGGACGCCAACGCGACACCGCCCGCAGGTCAGGACGGATCGGCAGCCGATGGCGAGGCCGGCGCCGAGGGCTTCCAGGCAGGCACCACCACCTTGGCCACGAACTGACGGTCCAGCCACAGCCACACCAGAATGGGCGCCAGCGTGGGCACCACCAAAGAGCCCACCTGGTAGCCGTACATCACAGAAAACCGAAACTGTGACCTCGTAAGTGAGCTTGCCATGTGGCAGGGCTCACCGCCGCTGCGGGTATCGTAAGCTGCACGAGTGTGAACGAAGGCAGCCACCTTTGGCCAGTTCGCGTGAACGCACACAGCCATGCTGTGCGTGCCTTGGACTGGAGACTGCACACGCAACTGTCTGGCCAGACTCCGCTTCGAACCGCTTTCACCCATGCCCCGCGAATCGCTCTTCTCCAACCTCTCCCTGGCGGGCAAGATCACCTTGCTGTTGGGGCTGATGGGCCTGGTGTCGATGGCCATCATCGGCTACGCCATGGTGCACATGCGCCAGATGGACGAGCAGTACCGCACGCTGATCTCCTTGGAGTCCGAGTTGGCGCAGAGCTTTGGCCGCACCGGCGTGCTGCTGGGCGAATCCCAGCGGATGGTGCACGCTGCGCACAGCGCCTCCCAAGGCACTGCATCCCCCCCGGCGGCCGAAGCCGCACAACGGCTGCGCACCCTGCAGCGGGAGTTCGAGACGGAGCTCAACGACATTGCCCAGGGCATGCCGCACCAGGGCCGCGAATTGATGGGTTTGCGCTCGCGCTCGCAGAAGGTGTTTGATGCAGGCGATCAGGTGCTGGATGCGGCCACCAAAGGGTACAAGGAGGCGGCGACCACCTTGCTGTACCAGGCGTTTGAGCCAGCCCTGCTGGAACTGAAGCAAGACCTCGACGCCTTTCGCAACCGCTCGCACGGCGAATTTTCAGCGCTCATGAACGAGCAAAATCTGGCGACGGAAAAAACCCTGTGGCGCATTGCAGCGGCTGTGGCGGCGGCGCTGGCGGGGGTTCTGGTGCTGTCGGCCTATGTGGCGCTGACGCAGATTTCACGCCCTGTGAGCCAGCTGGCGCGCATCATGCAGAGGCTCACGGAGCACCAATACGACGATGTGATTCCCGCCACGAACCGGCGCGACGAGGTGGGCACCATGGCCCGTGCGTTGCAGGTCTTCAAGAACACGATGGAGGGCGCGGACCAGCTCACGGCGCAAGTGCAGCGCAGCGAAGAGGCGCGCAGGCTTTCGGAACAATTGATGGACCTGACCAGCGCAATTCCTGGCGTGGTGTTTCAACTCCATCTGCAGGCCAACGGCAAATGCAGGTTTCTGTTCGTGAGCGACAAGGCCGGTGCGATGCCCGGGCTGCGGGTGCTGGCGTTGCTGCGCAGCGGCGGGCCGGTGGGCGAGGCCTATGCCGTGCCTCGGCCAGTGCGCCAGCGCATCCAAACCGCGTTCATGGAACGGCTGCGCAACCCCGAGCCGCTGGACTTTGACACCGAGGTGCAGCACGAGGGCGCATCGCGCTGGCTGCAAACCTCTGCCACCGCGCGGCGGCTGGCGGATGGCAGCGTGCTGTTTCACGGTGTGTGGATGGACGTGACCGAGCAAAAGAGCCAGACACACGCCATGGCCACTGCCAAAGAGGCGGCAGAACGGGCTGCACAGGAGCGCGCCCGCTTCATCGCGGTGATGAGCCATGAAATCCGCACGCCGCTCAACGCCGTTCTGGGCATGGCACAGCTGGCGTTGAAGGACGAGTTGCCCGCCCAGCAGCGCGAGCGCGTGGAGCAGATCCGACGGGCCAGCCGCCACCTGCTGGGCATCCTCACCGACGTCCTGGACTTTTCGAAGATCGACGGCGGCCACCTGCAGCTGGAACACAAACCGTTTTCTCTGTCGTCGATCATGAGCACCCTGGCCGATCTGCTCAGCCCCAAGGCGCTGGCCAAATCGCTGCAGCTGCGCATGGATGTGGACGACAACGTGCCCGAGCATTGCGTGGGCGATGCCCAACGGCTCTCGCAGATCCTCATCAACTACGTGCACAACGCCATCAAGTTCACCCACCAGGGCGAGGTGGTGGTGCGCCTGCGCGTGGTTCAGCAAGACGGGCACCACCTGCTGCTGCGCGGCGAAGTGCAAGACACCGGCATTGGCATGACGGCGCAGCAGATGGAAGGCTTGTTCGAACCCTTCCGCCAGGCCGACAGTTCCATCACCCGCCGATTTGGCGGCACCGGCCTGGGACTGGTGATTTCCCGCCAGCTGGCTCAGGCCATGGGCGGGGAGACGGGCGTGCACAGCGAACCGGGCCGTGGCAGCACCTTCTGGTTCACGGCGCGCCTGCAACGCGCACCCGCCCAAGACTGGGCGCACGAGGGATTGGAGCAACCCCAGAGTCCCGCAGCCTTGGGCGTGGACCAGGCCGCAGGGCTGCGTGTGCTGGTGGTGGACGACAACGAGGTGAACCTGCAGGTCGCCCAGGGCTTGCTGGAAGCCGGCGGCCTCCAGGTGGACCGGGCGCGCAACGGCGCCGAAGCCGTGGACCAGCTGACCCGCGCAGCCGACCACACCTACGCCGCTGTGCTGATGGACATGCAGATGCCGGTCATGGATGGCCTGAGCGCCACGCGCGCCCTGCGCGCTCTGCCCCGTTTTGAGGCGCTGCCCATCATCGCCATGACGGCCAACGCCACCACGGCCGACATGGAGCGCACCCGCGCCTGCGGTATGAACGACCACATCGCCAAACCCCTGCTGGAGGCGCCGCTGTGGCAGACGCTGTCGCGCTGGCTGGCGCGTTCAGCCAGCGCATTACCGCCCGACCAGGCCGCAGACACTGCGCCCCCACCAGCCCCCAACAACCCCAGCCCCACCCGCGCAGAAGCCGCTGCAGCGCAGGCACCAGCATTCGACGTGGCGCTGCTGCAGGATTTGCAGGAGTCCATCACCACGGCACGGCTGCTGCCGCTGATTGCACAATTTGCTCAGGACTGCGAACGGCGCGTCGCACGCATCACCGAAGCCGCCCAGGCCCGCCAATGGGAAGCCCTGCGCCGCCAAGCGCATGACCTGGGGGGCACGGCAGGCAGCTTCGGCCTGTCCACCCTGGGTGAGCTGACCCGCCCGCTGGAAGCCGCCGCCAAGGCCGAGGATGCGGCAGCCACCGACCGTTGCATCGCCGAGTTGCAGCAACTGGCCCAGCAAGGGCTGGAGCAGCTGCGCGCCCACGCACAGGCTTTGGAAAACCCAGCCTCCCACCAGGACGGGTAGCCCAGCACGACAAGCCCGACAAGAGGCACCGCTGCACAGGCACGAAAAAGCCCCGGGGCATCACATGCCGCCGGGGCCACAAACACTATCAATTCAATAGCGGCTAGCGCTTTATCCATAAGCGCCGGCAGCCATTTTGACCCTTATCAGGCCAGCAAGGCATTCACCCGCTTGACGTAGGCTGCCGGGTCTTCTGGCAGGCCGCCTTCAGCCAGCAGGGCCTGGTCGAACAGGATGTGCGCCAGGTCGTGGAAGTGCACGCTGCCGTCCAGCTTCTTGACCAGCGCGTGCTCGGCATTCACCTCCAGCACCGGCTTGGTCTCGGGCGCCTGTTGTCCAGCTTGTTTGAGCATGCGGGCCAGTTGCGTGCTCATGCCGTCGTCCTGCACCACCAGACAGGCAGGCGAATCGACCAGGCGGGTCGTCACGCGCACGTCTTCGGCCTTGTCCTTGAGCGCTTCCTTCAGCTTGGCCAGCACGGGCTTGAAGGCTTCAGCTGCCTCTTCGGCGGCCTTCTTCTCGGCCTCGTCCTGCAGCTTGCCCAGGTCCACCGCGCCCTTGGCCACGCTTTGCAGCGGGGTGCCGTCAAACTCGTGCAGGTAGTTCAGCGCCCACTCGTCCACGCGGTCGGTCATGAGCAGCACTTCGATGCCCTTCTTCTTGAAGACTTCGAGCTGCGGGCTGTTCTTGGCAGCGGCCAGCGTGTCGGCGGTGATGTAGTAAATCGCCTCCTGGCCTTCCTTCATGCGAGCCTTGTAGTCGGCAAAGGAGACTGTCACGGCATCGCTCTGCGTGGAGGCAAAACGCAGCAGCTTGGCCAGGCGCTCGCGGTTGGCAAAGTCTTCGCCCAGGCCTTCCTTCAGCACCGCGCCAAATTCGGCATAGAACTTGGTGTACTTGCCTTCCTTGGCCTTGTCTTCCTCGCTCACCACGTCGGTCACGCCATCGGCGCCTTCACCCGTGGTGTGCTTGTCGTGCTTGGCCAGGTCTTCCAGCATGCTCAGCACACGCTTGGTCGAGCCCTCGCGGATGGAGCGCACGTCGCGGCTTTCCTGCAGCAGCTCGCGGCTCACGTTCAGCGGCAGGTCGGTCGAGTCGATCACGCCCTTCACAAAGCGCAGGTAGGTGGGCAACAGCGCTTCGGCGTCGTCCATGATGAACACGCGCTTCACATACAGCTTCACGCCAGCCTTCTTGTCGCGGTTCCACAAATCGAACGGCGCCTTGGCGGGGATGTACAGCAGCTGCGTGTATTCGGTGTTGCCTTCCACGCGGTTGTGCGCCCAGGTCAGTGGGGCTTCGTGGTCGTGGCTGATGGTCTTGTAGAACTCGGCGTACTGCTCGTCGGTGATGTCCTTCTTGGGGCGCGTCCACAGGGCGCTGGCCTTGTTGATGGTTTCCCACTCGCCCGTCTTGACCATGCCACCGGGCTGGCGGCCGCCGTTTTCATCGTTGGGGTTGATCAGCTCGCCGTCTTTCCACTCTTCCTTTTCCATCAGGATGGGCAGGCTGATGTGGTCGGAGTATTTGGCGATGACCTGCTTGAGCTTCCAGGCGTTGAGGTATTCCTCGGCATCCTCGCGCAGGTGCAGGATGATGCTGGTGCCGCGCTGGGCGCGCGTGATGGTTTCGACCTCAAAGTCGCCCGTGCCGCTGCTGATCCAGCGCACACCTTCTTCGGGCTTCAGGCCCGCGCGGCGCGACTCCACGGTGATCTTGTCGGCCACGATGAACCCGGAGTAGAAGCCCACGCCGAACTGGCCGATGAGCTGGGCGTCCGCCTTCTGGTCACCGCTGAGCTTGCCCATGAAGTCCTTGGTTCCGCTCTTGGCGATGGTGCCCAGGTGGTCGATGGCCTCTTGCTGGCTCATGCCGATGCCGTTGTCGGTGATGGTCAGCGTCTTGGCGGCCTTGTCGAAGGTCACACGCACTTCGAGGTTGGGGGCGTCTTCAAACAGCGCGGCGTTGTTCAGGCCCTCAAAACGCAGCTTGTCGCAGGCGTCCGAGGCGTTGGAGATCAGCTCACGCAGGAAGATTTCCTGGTTGGAATACAGCGAGTGGGTGACCAGGTGCAGCAGTTGGGCCACTTCTGCCTGGAACGACAGGGTTTGCTTGCTCATGGGAGGGTTCTCTCTCTCGGTAAATTTCTGGATGGAATCGCACAACGGGGGGCACAAAAAATCACGCGTGCCAGCCCGGCAGGCGTGATTTATGGGCGGGGGTGAAGGTTTCAAGAGGGGCGAGCAGCCCGCTCCTGCAAGTGGCGCTCCTCAGCCGTCGGCGTTGATGCGCTCGACCAGCACCTTGAGAACCGCGTCTGCCTTCTCGTTGGCCACCTGGCAGGTGCCCGCAGCGGCGTGGCCGCCACCGCCAAACTCCAGCATCAGGTTGCCCACATGGGTCTTGCTGCTGCGGTTGAGGATGGACTTGCCCGTGGCAAACACGGTGTTCTGCTTTTGCAGGCCCCACATCACGTGGATAGAGATGTTGGCCTGCGGGAACAGCGCGTAAATCATGAACCGGTTGGTGGCCCAGATGGTTTCTTCCTGGCGCAAGTCCAGCACCACCAGGTTGCCCAGCTCAATGGCGCAGCGCTCCAGTTGCTCCCTGGCCTTGACGGCATGCTCGCGGTACAGGGCCACGCGCTCCTGCACGTCGGGCAACTCCAGGATCTGCTCGATGGTGTGGTCGCGGCAGTACTTGATCAAATCCATCATCAGCGCGTAGTTGCTGATGCGGAAATCGCGGAAACGGCCCAGGCCGGTGCGCGAGTCCATCAGGTAGTTCAGCAGCACCCAGCCCTGCGGGTCGAGGATGTCTTCACGCGAATACTGGGCCGAGTCGGCCTGATCCACCGCCGCCATCATCTCTTCGGTGATGCGGGGGAACGCGGCTTTGCCACCGTAATGGTTGTAGACCACGCGCGCCGCGGATGGGGCATGGGCCTCAATGATGTGGTTGGTATCGCGGCGGCCCGCGTTGCGCACGGTTTCCGACTCGTGGTGGTCGAACACCAGGTGCGCACCCGGCACGTAGGGCAGGTTGGTGGTGATGTCGCGCGACGTGATGGCAACCTTGCCATCCTGCATGTCCTTGGGGTGGACGAACGTGATCTCGTCAATCAGGTTCAGTTCATTGAGCAAAACGGCGCACACCAGGCCATCGAAGTCACTGCGGGTGACCAACCGGTATTTCTCTTCACTCACAGACATCTCCTCTTAGAGCGGCTAACAAAACTCAGCGTAGCGGTTCTGGCTAGGCACTGCGTCGCAGGCAGTACGCGTAGTACGACAAGACGCGGCAACGACGCCAGAAGAGTTTTGTTAGCCGCTCTTAGAACAGGCGGGTGCGGTCATGCTAGCAACGCCCCCGGTGCCGCACCCCGTGCGGCCACAAAAAAATCTCAAAACCGCTCGTGCGGTCCCAGGTAGCGCCACTGGCCTACGGGCAGGTTGCCCAGCGTCACCCTCCCAATGCGGATGCGCTTGAGCCCCACCACCTTGAGCCCCACCAGCTCGCACATGCGGCGAATCTGGCGCTTCTTGCCTTCGGTCAAGACAAAGCGCAGCTGCTCGGGGTTTTGCCACTCCACCTTGGCGGGCTTGAGCGGCTCACCGTCCAGGCTCAAGCCATGGCGCAGGCGTTCCAGCAACTCCTTGGGGAACACCGCCTGCACGTTGGTGCTGACAGGGTCACGCTCGTCGATTTCCTGCAGCGGCGCGGAGCGCTCGCCAGGGTGGCGTGGCACCGCCTGGCCCGGTGCCTGGTAGACCACGCGCACCAGGTATTCCTTGTCCACCTCAGAATCTTCCCCAATGATCTGCCGCGCCACGCGCCCGTCCTGGGTCAGCACCAACAAGCCCACCGAGTCGATATCGAGCCGCCCGCAAGGCGCCAGGCCCCGCAACTGCGGCGGAGAGAAGCGGTTGCGGCTGGGGTCCTCGCGCCAGTGGGTGCGGGGATTGATCAGCGCCACGGCGGGCGTGTGGCCATCCTCGGCCTGCCCGCTGACATAGCCGATCGGCTTGTTCAGCAAGATGGTGACGCGCTGCTCCTGGAAACCCTGGGCAATCTTGTCCACCTCAATGCGATCTGCGGCGGTGACCTGCAGCCCCATGGGCGCCACCTTGCCATTAACCTTGACCCAGCCTTGGGCAATCCAGTCATCGGCCTCGCGGCGCGAGCACAAACCCAGCTCGGCCATGCGCTTGTTCAAGCGCGAGGTATCGCCACCCACCGACGCAGGCCTTGCCCCCGGGGCAGCGGCGGGCCGGGGGGCAGCGGAGCGCGCTGCCGGGGGCCGCTGCGGCAGCGCTGGCGCAGGCCGCCCGCCTGCATCAGCAGACCAGGTGCGAGTCGACGTGGGGCCGATGGCGCGCTCGGACCGCGCCGCAGCAGGTCGCCCGTCCGCTACGGAAGGCCGTGCAAAGGCCCCGGACGGGGCCGGTGCGGCGGGTGCTGACTTGGCCGACAAGGTGGGGCGGCGCAGCACGGGCCGCACGGAAGCGCCCTCAGCAGGCGCAGCGGCACTGGCGGGGCTTTGGGGTGGACGGGAACTGGATGAAGACATTGGGCGTATTGTCGCCGCCGGGCGGCGCCTGCTCATCTGGCATTGCGAAGATTACCCCTGCCTTTGCTGCCACGCCAGAAATTCTTGCGCAGGCATCGGCCGGCTGATGTGGTAACCCTGGGCTTCGTCACAGGCCAGCGCGCGCAGGCGCTCCAGAATGCCGCCGGTCTCCACGCCTTCGGCCACCACGGTCAGGCCCAGGTTGTGGGCCAGATCAATGGTGGAGCGCACGATCATCGCGTCATCCTTCCCCTGCTCCATGCCCATCACAAACGACTTGTCGATCTTGAGCTCGTCCACCGGCAGCCGCTTGAGGTACGCCAGCGACGAATAGCCCGTGCCGAAGTCGTCGATGGACAGTTTGAAGCCTTGCTCGGACAACCGGTTGAGCATGGCTTCGGCGCGGTGGGGGTCGTCCATGATGGCGCTTTCGGTGATCTCCAGGCAAAACGATGACGCCTTGACCCCATGGCGATCCAGAAGAGCAGCCAGCTTGTGGCTGAGGTCCGGGTCCAGCAGGTCGCGCGTGGAAAGGTTCACAGACACGCGCAAACCCCGGCTCTGCTGCGCGGGCTGGGCTAGGAATTTCGCCACTTCCTCAAACATCCACAGGGTGAGCTGGCGCACAAACCCGGTTTGCTCGGCAAAGGGGATGAACTCCATCGGCGGCACCATGCCGCGCTGCGGATGCTGCCAGCGCACCAGGGCTTCCGCTGCCGATCCGCTTTGGCCATGCAGGGGCACCTTGGGCTGCAGGTACAGCCGCAATTCGTTGCGCTCCACCGCACGGCGCAGTTCCGTGAGCAGCGACAGATTCTGGGCACTGCTCGAATCAATCGCAGCGTCGTAACGCAACGCGCCACTGAGCTTGCGCTTGGCGGCATACATGGCGATTTCGGAGCGGCTGAGCAGCATGTCGGCGTCTTCAGCATCGCCGGGCCAGCAAGCGATGCCGATACCGGCACTCAGGTCGACGGTCTGGTCCTGCAGGGCCAGGGGCTGCTCCAACGAGGTCAGGATCTGCTGGGCCACCGCCAGCGCGCCAGGAGCTTCGACGCCCCGCAGCAGCACGGCAAATTCATTGCCCCCCAGGCGCGCCACCATATCGTCAGGTGACGTCACCAGGTCAGCCATCCGCTGCGCCACGGCTTGCAGCAAACGGTCGCCAAAGGCGTACCCCATCACGTCGTTCACATGCTTGAAGCGATCGAGGTCCAGAGTCAGCACGCTTACCAGCGGGGCTTGGCCTGCGCCTGGTTCCAAGGCCCGCACCAGGGTTTCACGAAAGCGCTCGCGGTTGGGCAGGCCTGTCAGCCGGTCCCAATAGGCCAGCCGCATGATTTCCTTTTGCTGTGCGCCGATGTCCACGCGCATGCGGTCGAACGAACGCGCCAGCCGGCCAATTTCGTCCTGCCTGCGGGTGTGCTCCATGGGGGTGTCGTACTCACCCCGCGACAGGCTCTGGGTGGCGCGCATGAGGGATTGCAACGGGGTGATCACGCGCTGGGCCATCAGGCCACTGCCCAGCGCAAAGAGCAATACGCCGCCAGTGGTGATGAATGCCAGCAGCAGCTGCAACTGGCGATAGGGAGCCACCACCGCGTCCACCGACCGCAGCAGCAATGCTTGCACCTGGCCATTGACACTGGGCAGAGGGCTGGAGCGTGACAGCAGTACCCCGTCGGGCGAATCGATCTCATCCACCTGACCGCCTTGCGCAACGATCTGGTCACGCAGGGTGGCTGGCAGCGTGCTCACGGGCACAGTCACTCGTCCATCGGACTCTTGCACCACCAGCGCCACCTGCACCGACAGCAACCGGCGCATTTCATCGGCCAGCGCCTGGTCGAGCGGAAAGCCCATCAACACCCAGCCCATAAGCACAGGCGCGCGCATGGGCACCATCACAAACTGGTAGGGCACGCCACCCACTACCGCAATCTGGCTGCCCTGGGGGCTGCGCGCCAGTTGCGGCGCCACTTGCTCCAGAGTGGGAATGAAGGCCTGGGCGGACGACGGAGCCGTCAGTGCGCGGTAGGCCATGTTGGTGTCCAGCAGCGCCGTGGCTGCTGCGCCGATGCGCTCTCCATGGTTTTCCAGCACCGACTGGATGGTTTCCTCGTCGCCAGAATGAACCGCAGACCGAAACCCGTAATCCGCCGCCAGCAGGGCCGAGCCCTGGCGCAGACGCTCGGCGTTTTGCTCCAGCAGGCGCAGCCACACGTTTTCGTCCACGTCGAGCTGGCGCGCAATCTGGCTGCGGGCGTTGCGCTCGATGCCGGCGCGCACCACGGCAAACCCGGCCAGCTGCACGATCAGCAGCAGCAACAGGGACACCCCCACCAGGCGCAGGATCAGGCTACGGCCGAGGATCCTCCACATCAAGGCGCCAACCCCACCAGCTTGGCCGCAGCGCGCACATTGCCGGCGGCAGGCACTGCCACCGGTTGCTCATGGGCGGCAGCGCCCGGTGCCATGCGGGGGTGCCAGACGCGCAGCTTGTAGTTGCCGGCCGGCACGCCGTTGATCTGCACCTGTGCGGCGCCCTCGGCAGCCTGCGCGTAGTACGGCGTGTCCACCACCACAATCCAGCCCACCATGCGGTCGTGGATGTTGCAGCCCAGGGTGACAACGCCCGCCCGGTCAAACACCACGGGATTGGCGGGCGTGCCGGTGTAGAGCTTGAGCTCGAATTTCTTGGCAGGAGAAAACGAGTACACATGGTGGCGCACGCTGTCGCGGTTCGGAAAATGCACGGAAGTGCCCATCGGGACCACCAGCACGCCCGGAAGAAACTGCTTGCCTTGCTGCGCCATCTCGGCCCCCGCCAGGGGCTTGGTCTGGGCACTGGCGGCGGCAGACTCCAGAAACGCCACCGCACCATGCACCGGGCGGCCCGCTTCATCCACCACATCCACCTGCACACTGGCAGACCATGCGCCTGCACAGCTGAAGGCAGCCCAACAGACCACGGCACGCGCGGCCCACCGCCAGCAAGCACCAGACTGCGTCATGGCTCAATCGCCATGCCCACCAGGGGGCTGCCGTCAGCCACCACCCCCAGCAGCGTGGCCTTGCCGGTGTTCAGGTCGATCAGGTGCAGCTGCGTCTTGGGGTTGCCCGCCGTTCGCACGGCCGCCAAGGCGGTGTTGTTCACGTCGGAAATGTCCATCGAGGCGTCCGTCAACGGCCCCAGGCCCAAGGAGCCCACGGTGCGCAGTTGCCCTGTGTTGGGCGAGACCACGGGGGTTTCACCCTCGCGCGACCCCTGCATGACCAACACCCCCAAGGCCCGGTCAATGGCGTAGTTGGTGGTGAGCTTGCCGTCGTTGGGGTTGTAGGTGTATGCGGCAGCGACCACCTCTGGCGCACGCGCGTGGTTCACATCACTCCACGCATAGCGAAGGTAGGGGTCCGACTGCAGCCCTGGGCGCAAGTTGTCGCCATCCACCTGGGCGCCCGTGTCAGGGTGCAGACGCAGGTTCTGCCCCAGGTTCGACACCACCCGCACCCGGTCAGCCGCAGGATTGAAGTCCACGCCAAACGCCGAGCCTTTCAACGCCACGGGCGGTGTACCAGCGCCCACGGGGGTGAGCTGGCCTGTGCCCAACTCCAGCGTGTAAAGGCGCCCTGATTGTGCAAGCGCATACAGCACACCCCGCGCCACACGAAAGTCGATGCCCACCAGCTTATCACCCGCCGGCAAGCCTTGCAGCGGCCTGCGCTCCAGGATGTGGTCGGGCCTGGCAGCGTTGAACGTCAGCAGCTCATGTGCAGCAGTCACGGCAACGACTTGTTCGCGCAGCTCCAGTGGTTCTTGAACCGGGGCTGCACAACCCGCCACCAAGCTGCCGACAGCCAACGCTGCGGCAAGGCCAAAGGGGCTTTGCCAACGGAAACGCAAGCGCGAAAGCAGAGACAGCGAAGGCATGGAGCAGCTCCCAAAGATGTAACAGAACCGAACACAAGCGGACATTGTTGCACTGAGTCCGCGCACACTGCGCAAGGAAACTATGCTGTCAATTTTCATAGCACCAAAACCAACAGCAGAAAGCGCAGGCGATGACCTTGTTAAGCCGCTCCAGCGCCATGCTCAACGAAATCGACCCCAAGCAGGCGCAGGAGCAAATCCAGGCCGTGCGAAAGACCTTGCAGGAATACGCCAAGCAGGAAGCGCAGCTCGCACAACTCATTACCCCAGCCACCGCCAGCGCCGCCGAGACTGCGTTGCTGCAGCAGGTGCAGGCAGCAGCCCAAAAGGCCAAGCCAGAGATTGAGAGCGCGATTCAAGCAGCGGACGATGGCGACACCGTCACCTCCAGCCTGAACCTGATGACCCGCGCCGCGCCGGCTGAATCGATCTGGCGGCAACAGCTGGGCGAGTTGATTGCGCTGCAAAACAGGCTCAATGACGAAGCCGCCGCTTCGGCCGAAGCGATCCAGAGCCGTGCACGCTGGATCGGCGGCGTGCTGGTGGTGGCAGCCATGGCACTCGGTCTGCTGATTGCCTGGCGCATCACCGCCAGCATCACCCAACCGATCGCCCGCGCCGTGGTGGTGGCAGAGCGCATTGCCCGGGGCGATCTGACGTCGCAAGTGGAAGTGCGCATCCACGACGAAACCGGCCGGCTGCTGGAAGCGATTGCCACCATGCAAGACCGGCTGCGCAGTCTGGTGGCCGAGATCGGGCAGGCCGCAGACTCCATTTTGGTGGCCAGCTCTGAAGTGGCTTCAGGCAACCAGGACCTGAGCCTCCGCACCGAGCAGACGTCTCACAACCTGCAAGGCGCCTCCCAGGCGCTGGGCGATCTGACGGGCACCGTGGCCCAAAGTGCGCAGGCCGCCCATCAGGCCAACGGCCTGGCGGCCAAAGCATCCACCGCAGCGGCAGAAGGAGGCGAAGTGGTGACCCAGGTGGTGCAGACCATGGACGCCATCAGCGCCAGCTCGCGCAAGATTTCCGACATCACCAGCGTGATCGACAGCATTGCCTTCCAGACCAACATCCTGGCGCTGAACGCCGCCGTGGAAGCTGCCCGCGCGGGCGAGCAAGGCCGGGGCTTTGCCGTGGTGGCCAGCGAGGTGCGCGGCCTGGCAGGTCGCGCGGCCAACGCGGCACGCGAAATCAAGACGCTCATCAACGACAGCACCCAGCAGGTCCAGGCGGGCGCCACGCTCGTCAACCACGCGGGCGACAGCATCGCGCAGCTGGTGCAATCGGTGCGACAGGTCTCCAGCATCATGGCCGAGATCACCGCCGCCACGCAGGAGCAAAGCCAGCGCATCACCGAAGTGAGCCACTCCGTGGGATCGCTGGAAGAAATGACGCAGCAGAACGCTGCACTGGTGGAGGAAGGCGCTGCCGCCGCCGAAAGCCTCAAGGACCAGGCGGGGCGCCTGACGCGGATGGTGCACACCTTCCGCCTCACCCGCGAACACACCCAGGCCCGGGCGTGGGAGGCACCTACCCCAGCGGCCCTTGCAGGCCAGACGCCAGCGAATCAGCGCATCGCACTGCACCGCAGCTAGCCCTCGGAATCCGAGAAATCGGCGCTCAGCCCTCAGTGGCAGAGGCCCTGCGGACAAACACGCTGGACTGCAACGCTGCCAGGTCCAGCACACGCACGCCGCCGTACTCCACACGAATGGCGCCTTGCGCCTGCAACGCCATCAGCGCTTCATTGACCCGCTGGCGCGACAGCCCCACCAGGTAAGCCAGCTCCTGCTGGGTGATGCGCAGCACCTCGCCCACACCGGGGTAGAGCACCGGGTTGAACAGGGACGCCAGACTGCGGGCCACGCGCACGTCGGGGTTGTTGAGGCGATCAATCTCGCGCGCGGCAATGAACTGTCCCAGCCGTTCGTTGAGCTGGTGCATCACGAACCGGTTGAACGCGATGGAGTGGTCGAGCAGCCAGTGAAACGTGTCAATGGGCAGGCCCGCCACCACGCTCTTGCGCAGCGCCTGGATGTTGTAGCGGTAAGGCTCACGCTTCATGGCCGTGCCCTCGCCAAACCAGCCGCCAGGCGGCACGCCCGTGAACGTCATGGTCTGGCCCTGGGCGTTGTCGCTGCTCATCTTGAGCAGCCCCTCCACCACCCCGAACCAGTACGTCACGGGCCTGCCGACGCGGCACACGAAGTCGCCGGGCAGGGCATCACCCACCAACAGGGAGGCCACAGCGCGCGTGCGCGCGGCTGGCTGAAGCTGTGCCAGCCATGGAATGCCCTTCAACTCCTCTGAAGTGGGCGCGCGGCGGCGCTGGTGCAAAGACAAATCGTGATTCATGCCGGCAAGCGTCACCCAAAAGCCGGCAAAAACCGGCAACGTCACGGGACAGGGAGGGTTTAACCCGATGAGGAGTTTCCCGTAGATTGTCGTCCAAAAGACAAAATAACGTCAAAGCCAGTCCTAGTATTTACGCCAGAGCAACACCTCGCGGCGGCACCTGGCAGCTGAGAAGGTCTGTTGCACCCGGGACAGATACCGATCAAAGAGGACACGGAATGAAGACGACGTTTCCCCAGCTGCTGTTGCAGCACGCCACCCAGAGGCCCCAGAGCCCGGCGCTGCGCGAAAAAGAATATGGCATCTGGCAAACCCACACCTGGGCAGACCTGGCCCAGCTGGTGGAAAAGGTGGCAGCCGGGCTGCACCAGGCCGGCTTGCAGCGCCACGAACACATGGTGGTGATCGGCGCCAACCGCCCCCGCCTGTACGCCACCATGCTGGCAGCCCAGTCGCTGGGCGCGATTCCGGTGCCGCTGTACCAGGATGCCGTGGCCGCCGAATGCATCTTCCCGCTGAACAATGCCGAAGTGCGCTTTTGCCTGGTGGAAGACCAGGAGCAAGTGGACAAGCTGCTCGAAATCCGCGAGCAGTGCCCGCAGATCGCACGCATCATCTACGACGACCCCCGTGGCCTGCGCAACTACAACGAAGAAGGCCTGGACGCGCTGGACTCGCTGATCGAAACCGGCAGCGCCTTTGTGGCCAAGAACCCCGGCTGGTTCAAGGCCGAGGTGGCCAAGGCCCAGCCAGACGATGTGGCGGCCATGTTCTTCACATCCGGCACCACGGGCAACCCCAAGGGCGTGGTGCACACCCACAGCACGCTGCTCGACCGCGCCACAGCGGGCGCCGAGTTCGACAAGCTCACCAGCAGCGAAGAAGTGCTGGCCTACCTGCCCCCCGCCTGGATTGGCCAGAACATCTTCAGCTACGCCCAGTGGCTGGCCTGCGGCTACGTGGTCAACTGCCCCGAGTCGGCCAGCACCGTCACCATCGACCTCAAGGAAGTGGGCCCCACCTATTACTTTGCGCCCCCCCGCATTTTTGAAGGCCTGCTGACCAGCGTGATGATCCGCATGGAAGACGCGGGCACCTTGAAGCGCAAGATGTTCGAGGCCTGCATGAGCGTGGCCAAACGCGTGGGCCCCGCCCTGATGGACGGCGAAGCCGTGGGCACCATCGACAAGATCAAGTACGCGCTGGGCAACCTGCTGGTGTACGGACCGCTGCGCAACAACCTCGGCTTCAGCCGCGTGCGGGTGGCCTACACAGCGGGCGAGGCCATTGGCCCCGACCTGTTCACCTTCTACCGCTCCATCGGCATCAACCTGAAGCAGCTGTACGGCTCCACCGAAACCGCCGTGTTTGTGTGCCTGCAGCCAGACAACCAGGCCCGCGCCGACACCGTGGGCGTGCCCATCCGCGGCGTGCAGATCAAGGTGGCCGACAACGGCGAAATCATGGTGAAGTCCGCCGGGCTGCTCAAGGAGTACTACAAGAACCCGGCCGCCACGGCCGAAGTGCTCACGGCCGACGGCTGGTACCACACCAGCGATGCCGGTTTTCTGGACGCACACGGCCACCTCAAGATCATTGACCGCGTCAAGGACGTGGGCCGCATCCAGGGCGGCGCCAATGATGGCGCCATGTTCGCGCCCAAGTACGTGGAGAACAAGCTCAAGTTCTTCCCGCACATCAAGGAAGTGGTGGCCCTGGGCGACAAGCGCGAGAAGGTCTGCGTCATGGTCAACATCGACTTCGATGCCGTGGGCAACTGGGCCGAGCGCCGCAACCTGCCCTACGCCGGCTACACCGACCTGGCCCAGAAGCCCGAGGTGTACGAGCTCATCCGCGACTGCATTGAAAAGGTGAACGCCGACCTGGCCAACGACGCCCTGCTGGCTGGCAGCCAGGTGAGCCGCTTCCTGGTGCTGCACAAGGAACTGGACGCCGACGACGGCGAACTCACCCGCACCAACAAGGTCCGCCGGGGCTTCATTGCCGAGAAGTACGGCGTGCTCGTCGATGCGCTGTACGCAGGCCGCACCGAGCAGTACATCGAGACCCAGGTGAAGTTTGAAGACGGCCGCACCGGCAGCGTGAGCGCCACACTCAAGCTGATGGACACCAAGACTTTCCCGCCCGTCAAGAACGCCGCCTGAACGCGCCAGGAAGCAACCCATGAGCACCAAAAAGATCGGCGACGTCATCCTCGACGTCAAGAACATCAGCCTCCGGTTCGGTGGCGTGAAGGCGCTGACCGACATCTCCTTCAACGTCAAAGAGCACGAGATCCGCTCCATCATCGGCCCCAACGGCGCTGGCAAGAGCTCCATGCTCAACTGCATCAACGGGGTGTACACGCCGTCCGAAGGCTCCATCACCTTCCGGGGCAAAACGTTTGACCACATGAACAGCCGCCAGGTGGCCGAGATGGGTATCGGACGCACCTTCCAGAACCTGGCGCTGTTCAAGGGCATGAGCGTGATCGACAACATCATGACCGGCCGCAACCTCAAGATCAAAAGCAACCTGCTGTTGCAGGCGCTGCGCATCGGCCCTGCCGAGCGCGAGGAAATTCGCCACCGTGAATACGTCGAGCACATCATCGACTTCCTCGAAATCCAGGCCTTCCGCAAGACCCCCGTGGGCCAGCTGCCCTACGGCCTGCAAAAGCGCGTGGACCTGGGCCGGGCTCTCGCGATGGAGCCGCAGGTGCTGCTGCTCGATGAACCCATGGCCGGCATGAACGTGGAAGAGAAGCAGGACATGTGCCGCTTCATCCTGGACGTGAACGACGAGTTCGGCACCACCATCGTGCTCATCGAGCACGACATGGGCGTGGTGATGGACATCAGCGACCGCGTGGTGGTGCTGGACTACGGCAAGAAGATCGGTGACGGCAGCCCTGACGAAGTGCGCAACAACGAAGACGTGATCAGTGCCTATCTGGGCACATCGCACTAAGAGTCTGTTCGAAGCCTTTTCACGGGGTACGCATGACAACAAACGGACACGATCTAGGCGCCCGCCGCGGCACATGCTGGCGGCCTGGGCAAGGCGGGCAACAACGAGCGTGGCCGTTTGTTGCCATGCCCTTCGGGTTGTCCCGCAAAGGCAGCGTCTGCGGCGTTGCCCATCCTCGCCGCACACAAGTGCGGCTTGCGGTGGACGCCTTGCACCCACTGCCTTTGCGGGGCAACGTACTCCATGAAAAGACTTTGAACAGACTCTGAGAACAACAACATGGCATTCTTTCTTGAAACCCTCATCGGCGGCCTGATGGCCGGCATGCTGTATTCGCTGGTCGCGCTGGGCTTTGTGCTGATCTACAAGGCCTCAGGCGTGTTCAACTTTGCCCAGGGCGCCATGGTGCTGTTCGCAGCGCTGGCCATGGCCCGCTTTGCCGAGTGGATTCCGAAGTGGACTGGCATCGACAACCCCATCGTGGCGAACCTGGCCGCCTTCGTGATCGCAGGCGCCATCATGTTCGTGGTGGCCTGGCTGATTGAAAAGCTGGTGCTGCGCCACCTGGTCAACCAGGAAGGCGCCACCCTGCTGATGGCCACACTGGGCATCACCTACTTCCTCGAAGGCCTGGGCCAGACGCTGTTTGGCAGCGACATCTACAAGATCGACGTGGGCATGCCCAAGGAGCCCATCTTCGCCTTTGACTCCGTGTTCCAGGGCGGCATCCTGATCAACAAGGAAGACGTGATTGCCGCCGCCATTGCTGCGGGTCTGGTGGCCCTGCTGTCGGTGTTCTTCCAGAAGACTTCCACCGGCCGTGCGCTGCGCGCCGTGGCGGACGACCACCAGGCCGCGCAATCCATCGGCATTCCGCTCAACCGCATCTGGGTGATCGTGTGGTGCGTGGCCGGTGTGGTGGCCCTGGTGGCCGGGATGATCTGGGGCAGCAAGCTCGGGGTGCAGTTCTCGCTGACCACCGTGGCCCTGCGCGCCCTGCCCGTGGTGATTCTGGGCGGTCTGACTTCGGTGCCCGGCGCCATCATCGGCGGTCTGATCATCGGTGTGGGCGAGAAGCTGTCGGAGGTGTACCTGGGCCCGTTCGTGGGCGGGGGCATCGAGATCTGGTTTGCGTATGTGCTGGCGCTGGTGTTCCTTCTCTTCAGGCCTCAGGGCTTGTTCGGAGAAAAAATTATTGATCGCGTATGAAATACGAGACCAATAATTTTTCGAAGGAGGCACAACGCGCACCGCGCGTTGTCAGCGGGGCCGCAGGCTCCGCGTGGCACCGCAGGTGCGCCCCCGTGCAAAAGATCATTGATCGCGCCTAACCCACCACAAGAACAACAGGAGACACACCATGCTCTACCGCGAAAACGGCCAGTTCAAGACCAGCTACCGCGCTGACCAGCAGATCTTCCCCATCGCGCAGGACCGCATTGCCATCGGGCTCATCCTCGCGGTGGCCTTCCTGGTGGTGCCTGCGTTTGCCAGCGACTACATCTTCCGCGCCATCCTGATCCCCTTCGTCATCATGGCGCTGGCCGCCCTGGGGGTGAACATCCTGGTGGGCTACTGCGGGCAGATCTCGCTGGGCTCAGGCGCCTTCATGGCCGTGGGGGCCTATGGGGCTTACAACTTCTTTGTGCGCTTCCCCGGCATGCCGCTGATTCCGGCACTCATCCTGGGCGGGCTGTGCGCCACGTTCTTCGGCATTCTGTTCGGGCTGCCCAGTCTGCGCGTGAAGGGCCTGTACCTGGCCGTGGCCACGCTGGCGGCGCAGTTCTTCAGCGACTGGATGTTTTTGCGCATCAAGTGGTTCACCAACAACTCCGACTCCGGCTCGGTGTCGGTGACCAACCTGCAAGTGCTGGGCATGCCGATTGACAGCGCCACCAGCAAGTACGTGTTCTGCCTGGCCATCCTGGTGGTGGTGGCCCTGCTGGCCAAGAACCTGGTGCGCGGCGCCATCGGGCGTGAGTGGATGGCCATCCGCGACATGGACGTGGCTGCGGCCGTGATTGGCATTCGCCCCATGTACGCCAAGCTCAGCGCTTTTGCCGTCAGCTCCTTCATCGTGGGCATGGCCGGCGCGCTGTGGGCCTTTGTGCACCTGGGTGCGTGGGAGCCAGCGGCCTTCTCGGTCGAAGTGTCCTTCCGCCTGCTGTTCATGGTGATCATCGGCGGGCTGGGCTCCATCATGGGTGCGTTCTTTGGCGCGGCCTTCATCGTGGTGCTGCCCATCGTGCTCAACCAGTTTCTGCCTGCCTTCCTGGGCCTGTTCGGCATCGAGATTTCGACGGCGGGCGTGTCCCATGCCGAGCTGATGATCTTCGGCGCCCTGATCGTGTGGTTCCTGATCGTGGAGCCCCACGGCCTGGCCAAGCTGTGGTCCACCGCCAAGCAGAAGCTGCGCCTGTGGCCCTTCCCGCACTGACATGAAACACCCCCTGAGTCGCTTCGCGCCTTCCCCCTCTCTCGCGCTGCGCGCGGGAGGGAGGACGCAGCCCTCGCTGCGGGGCGGCCCTTGCTCGGCTGCCCCGGCCTGGGTAGCGCCAGTTTTTACGGTGGCGCCCTGAAACGTAGCCAAGTTTGTTCCCGTGCTTGCTTCACCCTATTCATCCAAAGGAGACATCCATGAAGCTTTCCAAAATCGTGATCGCCGCCGCAGTGGTTGCCGCCGGTGCGTCGTCGCTGGCCACCAGCGCCATGGCCCAGGCCAAGGAACAGTTCTTCCCGCTGCTGTCCTACCGCACGGGGCCCTACGCACCCAATGGTGTGCCGTGGGCCAATGGCAAGCAGGACTATCTGAAGATGATCAACGCCCGCGATGGCGGCATCAACGGCGTGAAGCTGACGTTTGAAGAGTGCGAAACCGGCTACGCCACCGACCGCGGCGTGGAATGCTACGAACGCCTCAAGAGCCGCCCCGGCGTGACGCTGTTTGACCCCCAGGCCACCGGCATCACCTTCGCGCTGACCGAGAAGGCCCCCGTGGACAAGATCCCGCTGATGACGCTGGGCTACGGCCTGTCGGTGGCGCAGGACGGCCAGGCCTTCAAGTGGAACTTCCCCTTCATGGGCAGCTACTGGACGGGTGCTGACATCCTGATCCAGCATCTGGGCAAGGCCAACGGCGGGCTGGACAAGCTCAAGGGCAAGAAGATTGCGCTGGTCTACCACGACAGCCCCTTCGGCAAGGAACCCATCCCGGTGCTGCAAGAGCGCGCCAAGATGCACGGCTTTGAGCTGCAGATGCTGCCTGTGACCGCACCCGGCGTGGAACAAAAAGCCACCTGGCTGCAAGTGCGCCAAAGCCGCCCTGACTACGTGCTGCTGTGGGGCTGGGGCGTGATGAACTCCACCGCCCTGAAGGAAGCCCAGGCCACTGGCTATCCCCGCGACAAGATGTATGGCGTGTGGTGGGCCGGTGCCGAGCCCGATGTGCGTGACGTGGGCGAAGGCGCCAAGGGCTACAACGCGTTGGCTCTGAACGGCTACGGCACCCAGTCCAAGGTGATCCAGGACATCATGAAGCACGTGCACGACAAGGGCCAGGGCACGGGTCCCAAGGACGAAGTGGGCTCGGTGCTGTACACCCGTGGCGTGATCATCCAGATGCTGGCTGTGGAAGCCGTGCGCCGCGCGCAAGAGCGTTTTGGCAAGGGCAAGGTCATGACCGGTGAGCAAGTGCGCTGGGGCATGGAGAACCTGGCCCTGGACCAGAAGAAGCTGGACGCACTGGGTTTCAACGATGTGATGCGCCCGCTGTCCACCAGCTGCGCAGACCACATGGGCTCCACTTGGTCGCGCGTGCACACCTGGGACGGCAAGAAGTGGAACTTCTCGTCTGACTGGTACCAGGCTGACGAGCAGATCCTGAAGCCCATGATCAAGGCCGGTGCAGACAAGTACCTGGCCGACAAGAAGATGACACGACGCGATCCTGCTGATTGCAGTTCTTGAGTGCATCCCCCTGAGGCGCTGCGCGCCTTCCCCCTTCTCTCGAATCGCTAGCGCGATTCGGGAAGGGGGACAACGCCAGCGCGGCGGGGCGGCGCGGCCGGCGTAGGCCCTTGCACGGTGGCCCTGGTATTTGGGCCGCGACCGTATCAAGGGCCAGTGACGAAGCGGCTGCTTTTCTGGGCAGCCGCCAATCGAAAGGGTTGCATCGCAATCTTTTCGATTGGCACAGCGAAGGCAACACCATGGACTCTAAAAACATTGTTCTCAACGTCAACGGCATCGAGGTCATCTACAACCACGTGATCCTGGTGCTCAAGGGCGTCTCGTTGCAGGTGGCTGAGGGCAGCATCGTGGCCATTCTGGGTGGCAACGGCGCGGGCAAGACGACCACGCTGCGGGCCATCTCCAACCTGCTCAAGGGCGAGCGGGGCGAGGTGACCAAGGGCAGCATCGAGCTGCGCGGCGAGCGCATCGAAAACCTGTCGCCAGCCGATCTGGTCAAGCGCGGCGTGGTGCAGGTGATGGAAGGGCGGCACTGCTTTGCCCACCTGACGATTGAAGAAAACCTGATGACGGGCTCATACACCCGCACCAGCAAGGGCGAGATCGAGGCCAACCTGGAGAAGGTCTACAACTACTTCCCGCGCCTGAAAACGCGCCGCACCTCGCAGGCGGCCTACACCTCGGGCGGTGAGCAGCAGATGTGCGCCATTGGCCGCGCGCTGATGGCCAACCCCAGCATGGTGCTGCTGGACGAGCCCTCCATGGGCCTGGCCCCGCAGATCGTGGAAGAGGTGTTCAACATCGTGAAGGACCTGAACACCAAGGAGAAGGTCACCTTCCTGCTGGCAGAGCAGAACACCAACATGGCGCTCAAGTACGCGGACTACGGCTACATCATGGAAAGCGGCCGCGTGGTGATGGACGGCGCCGCGAGCGACCTGGCCAGCAACGAGGACGTGAAAGAGTTCTACCTGGGCATGGGCGGCGGCGAGCGCAAGAGCTTCAAGGATGTCAAGAGTTACAAGCGGCGCAAGCGCTGGTTGGCCTGACATGCCCCCTGTGGCGCTGCGCGCCTTCCCCCTCAGGGGGACGCACCCGGTGGCCTGGCAAAGCCAGTTCCACGGGTGCGCTGGCCTTCGGCAGCGCGGGCGCCCCGGGCAGTCATCCTTTTCAGACGCTGGACAAACTTACTCTTAATTTGATAGCTGCTTGCGCTTTCCAAATAAGCGCTAGAGGCCGATTTCATTCAAACCACCATCTCACAAGGAAACCCAGGCATGAGCACGTTTTATGACGCCCTGGAAACGCGCAGCACCGCTGAGCGCGAAGCGGCCTTGATGGCGGCGCTGCCGCAGCAGATCGCCCATGCCCAGAAGGCATCGCCCGCGTTCGCCAGCATTCTGGCGGGGGTGGATGCGGGTGCGGTCACCAGCCGCGAGGCATTGGCCAAGCTGCCCGTGACGCGCAAGTACGAGCTGCTGGAGCGCCAGCAGGCGGGCCGCGCCACCAATGTGTTTGGCGGCTTCAGCGCGCTGAACTTTGGGCCGGGCATGACGCGTGTGTTCGCCAGCCCCGGCACCATCTACGAACCCGAGGGCACGCGGCCCGATTACTGGCGCATGGCGCGGGCCATTTACGCGGCGGGCTTTCGGCGCGGCGAGCTGATCCACAACAGCTTCAGCTACCACTTTGTGCCTGCGGGCTCGATGATGGAAACCGGCGCCCACGCACTGGGCTGCACCGTGTTCCCCGGCGGCACGGGCCAGACGGAACAGCAAGTGCACGCCATGGCCGAGCTGAAACCGGCGGGCTACATCGGCACGCCCAGCTTCCTCAAGATCATCATCGAGAAAGCCGCAGAGCTGGGCGTGCCCCTGCCCAGCGTGACCAAGGCCCTGGTCTCTGGCGAGGCGTTTCCGCCCAGCCTGCGCGACTGGTTTGCGCAGCAGGGCATTGCGGGCTACCAGTGCTATGCCACGGCCGACCTGGGCCTGATTGCGTATGAAACCTCGGCCCGCGAAGGCCTGGTGCTGGATGAAGGCGTCATCGTCGAAATCGTGCGCCCCGGCACGGGCGACCCGGTGCCCGAGGGCGAGGTGGGCGAGCTGGTCATCACCACGCTCAACCCCGATTACCCACTCATCCGCTTTGGCACTGGCGACCTGTCTGCCGTGCTGCCGGGCACCTGCCCCACGGGCCGCACCAACACCCGCATCAAGGGCTGGATGGGCCGGGCCGACCAGACCACCAAGGTGCGCGGCATGTTCGTGC
>NZ_CAXIAK010000026.1:0-43438 GCF_964021665.1 uncultured Acidovorax sp. | reverse complement strand
GGCGCGGGCAGCGAGTACCATTATTTGATGATTACTTTTGAGACACCACACTAGCATTCGCTAGAAGAGCCCATTTTTCTTCAAAATTCCGCCCCCCCCCCCGTAAGATGGCCCCGCCATGATCGACCAACGCCATCGCCAGAACCTCAATGCCTGGCGCGACAGCGGCGCGGTGCAGCTGGCGCCCGTCACCATGCTGCTGGGCAGCAACTCGTCGGGCAAGTCCACGTTGCTGCAGAGCCTGCTGCTGCTCAAGCAGACCGTGGCTTCGCCCGACCGCACCATCCACCTGAACCTGGGCGGGGACGAAGCCAACGACTAATTTCACTTTGGCGGCTTTGATGCGGTGCTGGCACGCGGCGCAGCCGCGCCGTGGCCATCCAGGCGCTGGAACTGGCCACCGTGGCGCGGCGCTTTCGGGCCGTGCGCCCCGAGCGCGACTATGTGTGGAACAAGACCGCCCCGGGGGATGTGGGCAGCGACGGCCACCAGGCCATCGACGCACTGCTGGCCAACGCCCTGCTGCCGTCCGAGCACCAGGGCAGCGTGCTGCGCAGCGTGTCGCACTGGCTGCAGCGCATGACCGACCTGGCCGACCGCAAGATGGTGGCCGCCGCCCTGGCCGCGCTGGACGCGGGCAACGCCACCCGGATTACCAACGCCGCCGACACCGACTGGATCGACTGCCAGCAGGCCCTGCACGCCGTGGGGCTGAAGGTGGAAAACCTGCTGCCCGACTGGCTGCAGGCACGCTGGCGCCAGAAACACCCGCCCCTGCGGCGCGCAAAAATAAGAGGATCTATGCCCGATTTCTTCCGCTTCCCCCACACCCCCCACATCGCCTGGCTGGCCACGGGCGCGCCGCGCGACGACGCAACGCCTGGGCCGCAGAGATGGGCTTCAAGACCGTGCCGCGCCTGTACGCGGGCGAAGTCACACTGGACCAGTTGCGCGACTGGGTGCACGCCCACGACAGCCAGTTCCGCCAGGGCCACCTCGAAGGCATCGTGGTGCGGCGCGAGAACGCTGACTGGCTGGAAAACCGCGCAAAACTGGTGCGCGCGGACTTCACGCAGACCATCGAAGCGCACTGGAAGAGCCGGGCGCTGGAGTGGAACCGGGTGGTGTGAGCGACAAGACGCCGCTGATGCACACGGCGCAGTGATTTACATCAAAATGGCTTCTAGCGCTTATGCAGCAAGCGCCAGCAGCTATCATTTTTGACACGCCCACCACGCATGGCATGTGCCCCCGCCATGTGCAGATCAGCCCGCAGCGGCCGGGCCCGGCGCACACTGGATCCGGTTACGGCCCTCTTCCTTGGCCCGGTACATTGCCGCGTCGGCCCGGTCAATCACTGCGTTCTGGCTTTCATCACGCCCACGGAAGACCGCCACGCCAATGCTGGCGGTGCATTCGTGCCGGATGGCCGGGGCGGAGGGCGCGGACTGCAGCACGTAGGGCTCGGCCAGGCGGGTGCGAACCTTCTCCGCGATGGCGACCGCCTGTTCGGCGGCCTCGCCGGGTTGCGTGCTCAGTTCGCACAGCAACACAACGAACTCGTCGCCGCCAAAGCGGGCCACGGTGTCGGCTTCGCGCACGCAGGCTTTCAGGCGCTCGGCCACTTCGATCAGCAACAAATCGCCCACACCGTGGCCATGGGTGTCGTTGAGGGGTTTGAAGTTGTCGAGGTCAAGGAACAGCAGGGCGCTATGGCGCTGGCTGCGCTTGCTGGTCGACATGGCCTGCTCCAGGTGTTCCAGCATCAGGCGGCGGTTGGCCAGGTGGGTCAGGGGGTCGTGGAAGGCGAGCTGGTGGACCTGTTCTTCCAGGCGCTTGCGCTCGGTGATCTCGCGGGTGATGCCGTGGTAGCCGATGATCTCGCCCTGCGCGTTGCGGTCGGGCTTGGACAGCATCTCGCCCCAGATCAGGCGGCCGTCCTTGCAGCGGTGCTCCACCTGGAAGCGCAGGAATCTCTCCGTACCGCCTGCCGCGTCCTCCATCGCCCTGAGCCGAAGCATGCTCTTGATCACCTCGACACCTTCGTCGGTGAACATCTCGAAGACCGAGTGCCCCACCACCTCGTCGGCCCGAAAGCCCCGCAGGCGTTCGTCTGCCGGGCTGATGTAGGTGACGATGAGCCGGCTGTCTGTGCGCCAGAGCACATCCTGGGCGTCTTCGGTGAGCAAGCGATAAAGGGCCAGGCTTTCGTTCAAAGCCTGGGTGCGCTCGGCTACCAGTGCCTGCAATGCGCTGTTTTGCTCCTGCAGACTTTGGAGGGGGAACACCTCGCCGTCCTGCGCGCTTTGGTACGGGATGGAATAGCTGCAGTGCACGATCAGCCACTCGGCACCTTCCAGACGGAAGATCAGCACCAGCCGCGCCACCTCCCTCGACAGTTGGTGCCCGCCACTGGGCAGGTGGATGTGGAAGCAGGCGGTCGCGGCAACGACGTCGTCGCAGAGGTCCTGCAGCGCAAGGTCGAGCATTTCGATGCGGATGCGGCCCGGCACCTGCGCAAAGTCCTGCCGGGTGATGCGCACCCATTCCTCGCGGTCACGGATCAGCCGACTGCCGCTGCCGGGGTAGCCGGTGACGCTCTGGCTGAAGCGCGCGGTGAGCCGGTCGTCCCGTGCGGCGTACATCTCGATGTAATCGTCGAACAACTCGCGGATCTCGCGCTGGCGTTCTGGGTGCATGGTCAAAAAAATCCTGGTGCTCGGGCGTTTTCCAGGACAGCGGCCCTGGCTGCTGCAATGTCTCGCGACGATACGCTTTGTTACTTTACATCGCCACCCGCCATTGCAGCGAATGTAGGCGTGAGGCGTGTACCGCAAAAATGGACCTCGCCGTGCGACATTTATTGCCACAATGCCGCACATGATCACCCTTCAAGACATCCAGGATGCCGCACTGCGCCTACAAGGCCAGGTGCTGGACACGCCGTGTGTGGAATCCAGAACGCTCTCGCAGATCGTGGGCGCGCAGGTGTTCCTCAAGTTCGAGAACCTGCAGTTCACCGCTTCGTTCAAGGAGCGTGGGGCCTGCAACAAGCTCACGCTGCTCACGGCCGAAGAGCGAGCGCATGGCGTGGTCGCCATGAGCGCGGGCAACCACGCGCAAGGGGTGGCCTACCACGCGCAGCGCCTGGGCTTGCGCGCCGTCATCGTGATGCCGCGCTTCACACCCGGCGTGAAAGTGGAGCGCACGCGGGGATTTGGCGCCGAAGTCGTACTGCACGGCGACACGCTGGAAGAGGCCCGCGCCCACGCCTACATGCTGTCGGACACGCAGGGGCTGACGTTTGTGCACCCCTACGACGACGAGGCGGTGGCAGCGGGCCAGGGCACGCTGGGGCTGGAGATGCTGCAGGCCGTGCCCGACCTGGACACGCTGGTCATCGCCGTGGGCGGCGGCGGGCTGATTTCGGGCGTGGCCACGGCGGCCAAGGCGATCAAGCCAAGCATTGAGATCATCGGCGTGCAGACCGCGCGCTTTCCGGCCATGGTCAACGCGGTGAAGGGCACGCACCACCCGCAGGGCACATCCACCATCGCCGAGGGCATTGCCGTGGGCACGCCGGGCAAGATCACGCAGGAAATCGTCAAGCGCCTGGTGGACGACCTGGTTTTGGTGGACGAAGGCGACATTGAGCAGGCCGTGCTGATGCTGCTCGAAATTGAGAAAACCCTGGTGGAAGGCGCGGGCGCCGCAGGGCTGGCGGCGCTGCTGCGCTACCCCGAACGCTTCCAGGGCAAGCGCGTGGGCCTGGTGCTGTGCGGCGGCAACATCGACCCACTGCTGCTGGCCGCCATCATCGAGCGCGGCATGGTGCGCTCGGGGCGTCTCGCTCGCATCAAGGTCAGCGCACGCGATGTGCCCGGCGTGCTGGCGCGCATCACCGCCACGGTGGCAGACGCAGGCGCCAATATCGAGGAAGTGCACCACCAGCGCGCCTTCACCATGCTGGCCGCACAGAATGTGGAAATTGAACTGGTGCTGCAAACGCGGGGCAAATCCCACGTCGAGCAGGTGCTGGACCAGTTGCGCTCCGCCGGTATGGAAGCCGCGCTCATGTGAGCGCCACGCGGCACAACGCAACCCCGTGGCAGAACCGCTAGAATCGGCCAACTTTCAGCATTGGAGCAATCACCATGTCGGATCACACCTCGCACAACTCTTCCGAGCCATCGTCTGACCCCGTGGAAAACGTGGTCTCCGCCATGCCCGTGGTGCTCCCCGTGGTGGGCGGCATCATGATGTTCCTGCTGGCATTCATCGCCGTCAAGATGGCCTGAGGCATTGCTCACGCCCATCCCACCAGCCCCGCACTGCGGGGCTTTTTTTCGTCTGCACCCCGCTTTTTCGGAAGGATTTCCCATGCGCTCTGGCCACGCACTCGTCTTGTTCTCTGGCGGACAGGACTCCACCACCTGCCTAGCCTGGGCGCTGAGCCAGTTTGCGCATGTGGAGACCATCGGCTTTGACTACGGCCAGCGCCACCATGTGGAGCTGCAGGCGCGCCACGCAGTGCTCGATGCCATGCGCAGCCAGTTCCCACAGTGGAGCAGCAAGCTCGGCGACGACCACATGCTGGATCTGAGCGTGCTCGGCCACATCAGCGACACGGCCCTGACCAGCGAGACCGAAATCCAGATGACCGCTGCAGGCCTGCCCAACACCTTCGTGCCGGGCCGCAACCTGCTGTTCTTCCAGCTGGCGGCGGCCGTCGGCTACCGGCGCGGTCTGCACACCCTGGTGGGCGGCATGTGCGAGACCGACTTCTCCGGCTACCCCGACTGCCGTGACGACACCCTCAAGGCCTTGCAGGTGGCGGTGTCGCTGGGCATGGGCCAGCGCTTCACCATCGAGACCCCGCTGATGTGGCTGGACAAGGCCCAGACCTGGGACCTGGCTCGCACCCTGGGCGGCGACACGCTGGTGGACATCGTGCTGGAGCAATCCCACACCTGCTACCACGGGGTGCGCGAAGAGCGCCACGCCTGGGGCTACGGCTGCGGCACCTGCCCCGCATGCGCCCTGCGCAAGGCTGGATTTGAGCGATGGAACGCCACTCTGGCCCGCTGATCAAGACAAGGACCTGCTGGGGTGGCAGCAATCATGATGCATAACCCCATGCAATTTTTGCATTGTTTTGACCCGAGTCTGACAGACAAATGGGCGGCAGATTCATAAAATCGTCATCCCAGCCGACCCGCGGAATGCGTGGAGACGCCTCCAACCCGTGGGGCCTTCGCATGTTCTGCCCGCCGACTGAGCACAGGCGCAGGGCCTGCAAGTGCTTGTGAAGGCGGCATTTGCGGAGCTCTCTGTCGAAAAGCCGTTTTTTCAAAGGCAGCGCTCAGCATCGCAATTGCGCCAGGTCTTTGCCGTCGTGAACCGCCCGGTTCGCTTCCTTTGGAAAACCGTTTTTTCAACTTAGGAAGCTCCCGATGAACGCACCCACCATGCAGGGCCTGAATCTCAACGCCCCCGCTTACGTCAAAAACCCGCGCCTGCTGGCCTGGGTGGCCGATATGGCAGCCCTGTGCAAGCCCGACAGCATCTACTGGTGCGACGGCTCCAAGGAAGAGTACGACCGCCTGTGCGACCAACTGGTGCAGGCAGGCACCTTCAAGAAGCTCAACCCTGCCAAGCGCCCCGGCAGCTTCCTGGCCTGGTCTGACCCATCGGACGTGGCCCGCGTGGAAGACCGCACCTACATCTGCTCGGCCAAGAAGGAAGATGCCGGCCCCACCAACAACTGGATGGACCCTGCTGAAATGCGCGCCACGCTGCAGCCGCTGTTCGACGGCTGCATGAAGGGCCGCACCATGTACGTGGTGCCCTTCAGCATGGGCCCGCTGGGCAGCCACATCGCCCACATTGGCGTGGAGCTGACCGACAGCGCCTACGTGGCCGTGAACCAGCGCCTGATGACCCGCATGGGCAAGGCCGTGTACGACGTGCTGGGGGTGGAAGGCGAGTTCGTGCCCTGCATGCACACCGTGGGCGCGCCCCTGGCCGCTGGCGAGAAAGACTCCACCAGCTGGCCTTGCAACCCCAAGGTCAAGTACATCGTGCACTACCCCGAAACACGTGAAATCTGGTCGTATGGCTCGGGCTACGGCGGCAACGCGCTGCTGGGTAAAAAGTGCCTGGCCCTGCGCATCGCCTCCACCATGGGCCGCGACCAGGGCTGGCTGGCCGAGCACATGCTGATCCTGGGCGTCACCAACCCCGAAGGCAAGAAGTACCACGTGGCAGCCGCCTTCCCCAGCGCCTGCGGCAAGACCAACTTCTCGATGCTGGTGCCGCCCGAGGCCGGCTTTGCGGGCTGGAAGGTCACGACCATCGGCGACGACATCGCCTGGATCAAGCCCCATGCCGACGGCAAGATGTACGCCATCAACCCCGAGGCGGGCTACTTTGGCGTGGCCCCCGGCACCAACATGCACACCAACCCCAACTGCATGCGCAGCCTGGACAAGGACGTGATCTTCACCAACGTGGCCCTGACGGACGACGGCGACGTGTGGTGGGAAGGCATGGAAAAGGACACCGGCAAGCTGCCCGATCACCTGATCGACTGGCAAGGCAAGGACTGGACTCCGCAGATCGCCAAGGAAACCGGCGCCAAGGCTGCGCACCCCAACTCGCGCTTCACCGTGGCTGCCACCAACAACCCGGCGCTCGACCCCCAGTGGGACGATGCCAATGGTGTGGCGATCGACGCCTTCATCTTCGGCGGGCGCCGCTCCACCACCGTGCCGCTGGTAACCGAAGCCCGCACCTGGATGGAAGGCGTGTACATGGCCGCCACCATGGGCTCGGAGACCACCGCCGCCGCCTTTGGCGCCCAGGGCGTGGTGCGCCGCGACCCGTTCGCCATGCTGCCCTTCTGCGGCTACAACATGAGCGACTACTTCCAGCACTGGCTCGATATGGAGCACAAGCTCGAAGAATCCGGCCACACCCTGCCCAAGATCTTCTGCGTGAACTGGTTCCGCAAGGGTGAAGACGGCAAGTTCGTCTGGCCCGGCTACGGCGACAACATGCGCGTGCTCAAGTGGATGATCGACCGCATCGAAGGCCAGGCGCAAGGCCAGGAAACCATGTTCGGCGTGGCGCCACAATATGCCGAGATCAACTGGACGGGTCTGGACTTCAGCGCCCAGCAGTTCGCCGCAGTGACCAGCATCGACAAGGCAGCCTGGGCCGAAGAGTTCAAGCTGCACACGGCCCACTTCGAGCAGCTGGCGTACCACCTCCCTCAAGCGCTGCTGGACACCAAGGCTCAACTCGAAAAGCGTTTGTCTGCGTAAGCAGCTCCGCCAACACACGGCAGCCCGCGTTGGGCTGCCCAGCCAAAAAAGCTGACCCACCATGCGGTGGGTCAGCTTTTTTTCATGGCAAATTGAAACCTTATCCTGGCAGCGCTGAACTCCATGGGGAAGACCCGGCCTCGGCGTTTCGGCTCGATTCCACGGGCCCATGAAAAAAGCCATGGACGCTCAAGGCGACCATGGCTTTTTACAGAAAGTGGCAGTGTTGGTGCTGCCCTTCCTGATGGATCAGTAGTAGCGGCGAACGTCCTGCACGGTGGCAATGCCCATGGCGTGGTTCAGTTCAGCCATGACGCGTGGGTCTTGCATCGCCACTTGCCATGTGCGTGCGTCTTCGGCAGCGCGGCGACGGCGCTCAGCCCAAGCCTGGGTGCCAGCGCGCAGGGCAACGGCCATGCGGCGTGCGGGCAGGGTCAGCAGGGCCAAAGCGGCAAACGCCACCACCCACAGCACCACCCAGGCAGCCAGCAGGTGGCCTTCGCTCCAGGTGTCGATCACCTGGTTGGCCACCACCATCAACGCCGAAACCACCGCAGCCAGAAGCAACGAAGCAGCACCGCGCGCACCGTCGAAATTGTGTGCAATGTCCTTGATGGCGGCGGCGGCGTTTTCAGCGCGAACCACGCCAGGGTGTTCAGTGGGGTAATCAACGTGTGCGAAGCTGGTCATTTTGGTAGTCCCTTTTCAAACGCTTTTGGCGAGATTGCCGGGCGAATGCGTGAATCTTAGGGTTTACCCTTTATCTATTCAAATTTATATTTTGAATTTTTTACATTCATATCAGTGATGATTGAGAGATGACCTCACCACTGAACTTTCGCTCGTTCGATCTGAACCTGCTGCGTGTGTTCGATGAAGTGATGGCGGAGCGCAGTCTGACCAAGGCAGCGCACAAGCTTTCCATCACCCAGCCTGCCGTGAGCAACGCCATGCGCCGCCTGCGCGAGGTGGTGGGAGACGAGTTGTTGGTGCGCAGCGGCCAGGGGGTGGAGCCCACCCCCCGGGCGCTGGCACTGTGGCCCAGCGTGCGCGATGCGCTGGCGCTGCTGCAGGAGTCCCTGGCGCCCGGCAACTTTGAACCCGCCACGGCCACATCCACCTTTGTGCTGGCCATGGCCGACGCGACGGCCGCCACGCTGGTGCCGCCGCTGGTGCAAATCATTGAACGCGAGGCGCCGGGCATCTCCGTGCGGGTCTTGCCGCTCACCACCCGCGACCCCCGGCGGCTGCTGGACGAAGAGTACGCCGACATGGCCGTGGGCTACTTCCCTGCAGCCCTGGCCGACCTGACTGCCCGCGCCCAATCGGGCGGGGCCGTGGCCTACGACAGCCGCCGCCTGTACGACGGCGAGTACATGTGTGTAATGCGCCAGGGGCACCCGCTGGCCACGGGCGAGCTGAGCCTCGACACCTACTGCGCAGCGCGGCACATGCTGGTCAGCTTTTCCGGCCGGCCGTTTGGTTTCATTGACGAAGCGCTGGCCTCGCTCGGGCGCACCCGGCGGGTGGTCATCACCGTCAACCAGTTCTTCACGGCGGGCCGGGTGGTGGTGGGTTCAGACCTGCTGACCGTGCTGCCACGGCATTTCATCCCGGTGACGGGCATTGCCGACAAACTGGTGCAACGCCCCCTGCCGCTGAATGTACCTGCCGTGCACGTGGATGCCCTGTGGCGCCGACGCGGGCCGCAGGAAAAGGCCATGGAGTGGCTGCTGCATGCCCTGGCCCGATCAGCCCGCAGCATGTTTCGTGACTGACAACACCTGCAGGCCCACAGCACGCCTGAGAACCTGTCCAAAAGCCCTCACGGCCTACACTGCACCCATGAAGATTCAGCTGCTGTCCGACCTCCACCTGGAAGCCCATCCCCACTTTGTGCCAGAGCCCGCACCGGGCGCCGATGTACTGGTGCTGGCGGGCGACATTGGTTCCTACCAGGAAGGCGGCCAGCTGGGCGATGAAGATTTCG
Source organism: uncultured Acidovorax sp. (assembly GCF_964021665.1). Classification (NCBI taxonomy): domain Bacteria; kingdom Pseudomonadati; phylum Pseudomonadota; class Betaproteobacteria; order Burkholderiales; family Comamonadaceae; genus Acidovorax; species uncultured Acidovorax sp. The sequence goes on along the minus strand of NZ_CAXIAK010000026.1, from coordinate 34,123 downwards.
GCCTCGCCCGGTTTTCTCCATTACCCCAATGGGGTGCCTGGCCCACACCCGTGCTCTTCGTGCCGGGCAACCACGAATACGACGCCCAGGACTTTGACGAAGCCCACCAGCGGCTGCGGCGTACCTGCGACAAGCTCGGCATTGCCTGGCTGGAACGCGAAACCCTGGTGCTGGACCAGGTGCGCTTTGTAGGCACCACGCTCTGGAGCGACTTCGATGCGCTGGCCGACCACGAACAGACTGACTCGCTCACCCGGCGCCTGCAGCTGCGCGACAAGGCTTTCAGGGCGGCCAACTTTTACCTGCGCAAAACCGGCGGCACCCGCAGCGGTGAGCCCTTTCTGGCCGAACCCATGCGTGCGCAAGCCCTGGCTTGCCAGGAATGGTTGCAAGCGGCGCTGAGCACGCCGTTCGCGGGGACCACCGTGGCCGTCACGCACTTCGCCCCCAGCCTGCGCAGCGCAGACCCGCGCTACGGCCTGGTGCCCGGCACCGCAGGCTTTTGCAACGCACTGGATCACCTGCTGCCCCACGCGCAACTGTGGCTGCACGGCCACCTGCATGCGCCCAGCGATTACACCGTGAGCGGCACCAACCCAGCCACCCAGGAAGCCTGGCAATGCCGGGTGGTGGCGAACCCGCTGGGGTATGCCCGCAAGGGGGAACAGGCCACCTTTCAGAGTCAGCTCTGCCTCACCGTATGATCGGGAGCAAAGGCCTCTGACTTCTACGAAGGTCTTTTGGCGGCGCACGACGAAAAATATGACCCAGGTCAAGACAACAACCGCCTGCGCGCATTAGTCTGAACAACATCAACCTGGAGCTTTCCATGAACATTCTGCTTGCTGTCGACGGCAGCGCCTACACCAAGAAAATGCTGGCCTATCTCGCCACCCACGAAGACTTGCTGGGCGCCGGCCACAGCTATACGGTGTTGACAGTGCAGTCGCCCCTGCCCACCCGCGCACGCGCTGCCCTGGGCAAGGAAGTGGTGGACAGCTACCACGCTGAAGAAGCCGACAAGATCATGGCGCCGGTGGCCAAGTTCCTCGGCCGCCATGGCGTGGAAGCCAAGTGCATGTACAAGGTGGGCCCCGTGGGCGAAACCATCGCCAAGGTGGCAGACACCGGCAAGTTCGACCTGCTGGTGATGGGCTCCCACGGCCACGGCGCACTGGCCACGCTGGTGGTTGGCTCGGTCACTACGCAAGTGCTGGCCCACTGCAAGGTGCCGCTGCTGATCGTTCGCTAAGCGACGGCCCCGCGCCCCACCAAGCCCCGCCCTCGCGGGGCTTTTTTTTGCGCACGCAGCCACCGGACGGCGGCCCAAGGATCAGCGTGCGGACAGCCCGTCAAAACAGGTGCGCACCACCAGCTCCACGATCTCGGCGTCCGAGTACTGGCCGCCATCCTTGAGGAAGGTGACGACCGGATCGCAGGCGCGGGCGTACAGGGTGTACAGCACCACCAGGGGCGGCAAGGTGGGGTTGATCAAGCCCTGGCCCTGGGCCTGCACGATCCATTCCCCGATCTGGTCGCTGACAGTGACCAGCCCATTGAGGTAATCCTTGTTGGCCATGAGCACGGCACGCAGGCTGGAGTTGCGGCTGGGCAGCAGTGGCATCTCGTTGGTGATGAGCCGCTCCAGCGACCAGCGCACCAGCGCCTGCAGCTTTTCCACGGGTGGCATCTCTGCGGCAAGCCCATCAAGGTAAGTACGCACTCTCGCCAAAATCTGCACCATGGCTGCGCTGCATAACTCTTCCTTGCTGCTGAAGTGCTTGTAGAGGCTGGCCTTGGCGATGCCGACCGCGTTGGCCACGTCATCCATGGTCATGGCGTCATACGCCTTTTCGCCCAGCAGGCGGCAGGTGGCTTGCAGAATGGCTTCCTCGCGGGCGAGGTGCATCTGCTCTTTGAAAGAAACTTTGGTGGGCGGCGTCGACATGGCACGCATCTTATCCATTACGGTAAAAAAACAAATGCAGTAGTTGCATTACAACTACTACGTTCACGTCTTTACCGTCGTTTCGCCGACAGACCCATGCGTACGGATGCGAGCCAGTGCAGGCCAGCCGCTCAGGTCACCAGCGTGTTGGCCGCCGTCGCCTTCAGGGCTTCCGTCAGTGCGTCCAGCAGTTCTGATTCCAGGTTCCAGCAGTGCCAGTACAGCTGGATGGGCAGGAAATGCCCCGGCACCAAATCCACCAGGCTGCCATCGGCAATCGGGCCCCGGGCCAGCAGCTCGGGCATCACGCCCACGCCCCAGCCTGCCGACACAGCGCGCATCTGCCCCTCGGTGCTGGGCACGAACAGGTGGTTCAGCGCCACGCGCTTGAGCCCAAAGGTGCGCGCCACGAATTCAGCGGCCATGTCGTCCTTGCGATTGAACGACAGAAACGACACATCGCGAAAGTTGTGCGGCGTCAGCCCATGGGGCAGATGCTTGCGGGCAAAGTCGGCTGAGGCCACCGCCACATAGTGCATGGCGCCCAGCGGCACCATCTTGCAGCCGCGCAGCGCCTGCTTGAGCGTGGTGACGCAGCCCAGCACCTGGCCCGAGCGCAGCCATTCCTGGGTGAAATCCTGGTCGTCGGTGATGATTTCGAGCGGCAGGCGCTGGCGCACCAGGTCGTGCAGCGCGCCCATGGCCCAGGTGGCAATGCTGTCGGCATTGATGGCGATGGAGATGCGCTCGTCTTCGCGTGAGCCCCCCGGGGCGCTGGGGGCCAGCTCCTGCAGGTCGCGCTCCAGGTCGGCGCGCAGCAGGCGCAGCTGCTTGGTGTGCTTGAGCAGCAACTGCCCCGCGCTGGTGGGCTTGAGCGGGCGGCTGCGCACGATGAGCACCGAGCCCACCTGCGCCTCCAGCGCGCGCAGGCGTTGCGACACGGCGGATTGGGTCACGTTCAGGCGCTGGGCGGCGCGCTCAAAGCCGCCCTCCTCCACGATGGCGGCAAGGCATTCGAGGGCGGCGGGGTCGTAAGTGCTCATGGCTGAAACGCTGCAAAAGGGACGGAAAACAGGCGGCCCAACATTAGCTGCCCTGATGAATTTTGATTAAGTTTAATTTTGCTTTTTGTTCAGCGCAATGTGCCGCACACTGCGCCCTCATGAAAACCATTGTCCTCGGCGCCGGCATCATCGGCATCAGCACAGCGTGGCACCTGCTCGAACGCGGGCATGAGGTGGTCGTCGTCGATCGCCAACCCGACGCTGCCCTTGAAACCAGCTTTGCCAACGCGGCACAGATCTCGGTGAGCTATTGCGAGCCGTGGGCCAACCGCGAAGCGCCGCTCAAGGCGCTCAAGTGGATGTTCGACAAAGAGGCACCGCTGCTGTTTCGCCCGCAGTTCGACTGGGACCAATGGCGCTGGGGCCTGAAGTTTCTGGCGCAGTGCAACGACACCGCGTTTGAGCGCAACGTGCAGCAGATTGTGGCGCTGGGCGCCTACAGCCACGCGGCCCTCAAGGACCTGGTGGCCAGCACCGGCATTGAATACAACCGCCTCGAACGCGGCATCGCCCACTTCTACACCGACCAGAAATCGTTTGACGCCGCAGGCCACGCGGTGGAGCTGATGCGCAAATTCGGCGTGCAGCGCCGCCTGGTCAGCCGCGATGAGCTGCTGAAGATCGAGCCAGCCTTCAAGGCCTATGGCGACAAGATCACCGGCGGCACCTACACCAGCACCGACGAAAGCGGCGACGCCCGCGTGTTCACGCAAGAACTGGCCCGCCGCTGTGCTGCGCGGGGTGCGCAGTTCCTGTACGGGCACGATGTGCTGCGCCTGAACAAGATTGGCGATGCTATCGATTCTGTAGCTGTTATCGCACGCAACACGGGCGCTGGCGGCCAAAAAGACTTCATCCTCAAGGGCGATGCCTTTGTGGTGGCCTGCGGCTCGTACAGCGCGCCGCTGCTGCGCACCGTGGGCGTGGATTTGCCCATCTACCCCGGCAAGGGCTACAGCGCCACCTTCCCGCTGCTCAAACCCGAAGGCGCGCCCATGGTCTCCACCATCGACGACGGCAAGAAGATCGCCATGAGCCGCCTGGGCAACGTCCTGCGCGTGGCCGGCACCATCGAGCTGGGCGGCTTTGACATGAGCCTGGACAGCCCCGTGGCCCGTGCCCGCTGCCACATGCTGTCGCGCCGCATTGCCGAAATTCTGCCCGGCGTGTGCGACACCCGCACGCCCGAAGAAGGCGGCAACCCCCAGTACTGGACGGGCCTGCGCCCCGCCACGCCGACCAACATCCCCTTCATCGGCCAGACCCGCGTGGGCAAGCTGTGGGTGAATGCAGGGCACGGCACGCTGGGCTGGACGCACGGCGCAGGCTCGGGCAAGGCCATGGCCGAGCTGCTGAGCGGCGAAGTGCCCGCGATGAACTTTGGCTTTTTGGGCGTGCAGGCCCCGCGCGCGGTGCGCGGCGCCGTGGCGGCCTAGCGACGACGCACCCGGCATGCCGCAGCTACCATCGGCGGCATGTCGAACACCACACCGCATTACCTCTTTCTCACCACCTCCACCCGCGAAAGCGGCCACCTGGGTAACACCGAATGGCTGGCCCAGCAGGCCGCCGCCGCGCTGCCCGCGGGCACGGTGCAAACCTGGCACCACCTGGCGCGCATGAGCCTGCCGCCGTTTGTGGACCTGCGCCACACCGTGGGCACCTACCCCGCGCCCGAGGGCGATCTGAAAACCCTGCTCGACGCCACGCTGGCGGCCACGCACATCGTGTTCGTGTCGCCCGTGTACTGGTTCAGCATTCCTTCGCCGCTCAAGACTTATCTGGATCACTGGAGCGGCTGGATGCGCGTGCCTGGCCTGCCCTTCAAGGAACAAATGGCCGCCAAGTCGCTATTCCTCATCACCACCAGCGGCGACCGCGCCAAGGCCCAGCCGATGATCGACTCGGTAGAGCTGTGCGCCAAGTTCCTGTCCATGCCCTGGGGCGGCGCCCTGTGGGGCAAGGGCGGGCCGCCCGGTGCGGTGCAGGCAGATGCGCAGGCCGTGGCACAGGCTGCGCACTTTTTGCTACCAAAATAAGAGCTGCTGGCGCTTTCTACATCAGCGCCAGAGCCCGATTTCATGCAAATTCCACCCTGATCAACGCTGCAGGCCAGGTGGCTTCACCCCGGCCACGGCGTCGGCGCCCTCCAGCAGCCGGGTGTTCATCCAGTGGCGCAGGTCACGCCACATGGCGCGCACCTCGGCGTCCGGCGGCATGCGCAGGGCGTGCTCCAGCTCGATGGTGACCACGGGCACCCCCCGGTGCAGCCCACCGTAGTGCCCCAGCGAGCCGGGGAACACGCCCAGCTTGTCCATGCGCAGGCGGCCCAGCCGCAGCGGCGGGTCGTGGGGGCCGTCAAAGTCCAGCACGCCATAAGGCGCGTGGATGCTGACCACCAGTTGCGGCTGGAACTGGTCCATCTGCTGGTGCAAAAAGCGCGATTCGGGCTCGGACAGCGGCGTGTGGCCGGGCCAGCGGCGCGGGTCCTTGCGGGTGCGCTTTTCCCAGTACACCGGGGCTTCCTCGGCCCAGCCGGGCGTGGGGAAGTTGCGGTTCAGGTCCACACCGCCCGCATTCACGCGCGTGGGCTTGGGGGCCAGCAGGCCGTCGGGGTTCAGCACGGGGATGAAGCGCCAGTGCACGGGCGCTGGCTCGCCCGCATCCACCGCGCCTTCGGCCGCCGCCAAGCCAATCCAGCGCAGGGCCAGCGATGCGGCGGTGAGCTCGTCGCCATGCATGGCGCCCACCACCAGCACACGCAGCGGCTCTGCGTCGGGCTGGCCTTTGGCGGCAGCACCGGCGTGCGACGGCACATCCCGCCAATACAGCGGCGCCCCCTGGCGTGACAAGGCACCACTGGCCTGCAACCGGGTGGCCACGCATTGCGCGCGCGACAGCCCGGGCAAGCGCGGCAGCAGCGTGGTGCAGGCGGCCTCGGCCACCTCAGGCAAAAAAGGCTCTGCGACAGCCGTGACCGGCGGGGAAGCTGGGCTTGGAGGGCTGGCAGCACTGGCCGGGCGTGGCACGTCGGCCTGCAAGGCCCCCTTCTCAGCCTGGGCAGACAGCAGCGCCAGGCCCGAGAGCCCATCGCCCGCCCGGCCATACACCCCATCGGGCGCCGCCGTGGTGGGCCACAGTTGGGCAGGCCCCCAGCACGCGGCGGCCACGCAGCCTGCGGCCAGCAAGGTGAAACCCAGCCAGCGCACAGCAGATGCGGGGGCGGGCGTTGGTGCGGCGGCGTTCAATGCAGCACCCGCTGCGTGGCCAGAAAGTCGAGCAGTGCCGCGTCGAACGCTTCGGGGTTTTCCAGCTGCGGCCAGTGGCCAACGTGCGGCAGGCTCAGGTGCCGGGCATCGGGCATCAGCTGGGCCAGGGCTTCCAGCGCGGCGGGCGGTGTGCAATGGTCAGCCTCACCACCCACCAGCAAGGTGGGGGTGTGCACGTTCACCCAGGCCTGGGCCCAGCGGTCAAAACCTTGCATGGCCTGCAAGGCACGGCGGTAGGTGGCGGGGTGCACTTGCGCCAGCGCGTGTTCGGCCAGGCGCACGCCTTCGGGCAAGGCGCCGGGGCCAATGCACTGTGGCACCAGGGTCTGCGCCAACTGCTGCATGCTGCCGCCCGGCTGCTGCGCGGCGTCCAGCGCCCGCTCGCGCGGTGCCAGCCAGTCCTGCACGGCCTGGGCATCCAGCGCCGGGCCACCGGCACACAGTACCAGGCGGTTCACCACTTCGGCGCGGCGCACGGCCACTTCCAGGGCCAGCATGGCGCCCATGCCGTGGCCCACCAGGGTGACGGGGCCGCACTGCAGGGCCTCGATGAGTGCCACGCAGCTTTGTGCCAGGCCTTTGAAGGTGTAGGGCTCAATGGGCGCGCTGTGCCCATAACCGGGCATGTTCCACGCCACGGCGCGGTAGCCTGCGCTGGCCAGCATCTCCACTTGGGGGGCAAAGGTCAGGTAATCGCCGTCGGCGTCGTGCAGCATCAGCACCGTGGGGCCGGAGCCCAGGATAGAGAAAGTGGGAAGCAAAGCCATACAAAAAAGAGTGCCGGGTTGCCTGCGCCGCGCGCGCGCGCAGGTGGCACTCCATAATAGTTCCATCCCCCTTTGATGCCGGCCCCGCGCCCGAATTTTGTGAACAGCCCCCTGCCCCGCCCTGCCCTGGCACTGCCGCCCAGCTTTTCCTCGCGCGAATTTCGCAACGCGCTGGGCATGTTTGCCACGGGCGTGACCATCGTCACCGCCCGCAATGCGGCGGGCGAGCTGGTCGGGCTCACGGCCAGTTCGTTCAACTCGGTGTCGCTGGAGCCCCCGCTGGTGCTGTGGAGCCTGTCGCACGGCGCCAGCAGCATGCCCGCGTTTGCCAATGGCTCGCACTACGCCATCCACGTGCTGGCTGCTGACCAAAAAGCCCTGGCCGAACGCTTTGCCACGCGCGGCATTGACCGCTGGGCCGGCGTGGAACACCGCCCCGGTATCAACGGCGCCCCGTTGCTGGCCGGTGCCGCCGCCACGTTTGAATGCTTCAACCGCAGCCAGTACAAAGAGGGCGACCACACCATCTTTGTGGGCGAGGTAGAACGCTGCGAACACCGCGAAGGTGCTTCGCCCCTGCTGTACCACGGGGGCAAGTTTTATACCGAGCACCCGCTGTAGGGCACGCCCCCTTTTACCTTGCTATTGATTCAATAGCTGCCTGCGCTGATTGTATAAGCGCTGGCGGCTATTTTTGCTTCAAACCCTGTCACTGCACCTGCAGGGTCGTCCCCAACGCCAGCCGCCCCGTACTCGCCTGCCACTGCACGCCTGTCACGACGTTGTCGGCATTGGCAAAGCGCACGGCATAGGCGGGGGTGGCGGCCAGTGCGCTGGCGGCATCGGGTGCACCGATGTGCACGCGGTAGCTGCCGGGGGCCAGGGTGGCGGGCAGCGTGACCTCGCCCGCCCATTGCAGCGGCTCGCCGGGGCTGGCCTGGCGCAGATCGGTGCCCGCCAAAGGCAGCGTGGTGGCCACGTTGGTGGCGCTGACCAAAGTCAGCGCCAGATTGCGCGCATTCAGCGGCCGGGCCCAGCCCTGGTTGCTGAGGGACACCTGCCAGGCCAGCGAACCGCCCGGCGTGGCTACGGCCCCGTGTGTCACGGTCTGCAGCTGCAACCGGTAGCCCAGCTTGCGCGATACCTCGGCCATGCAGCCGCCCGCCTGCCACTGGGCGAAGAAGCCTTCGTAGTAGTCGCGGTTCAGGTAGGTCATGTGGTACGCCGCACCCTCGCGCAGGATGTCCTCGCAGGTCATGCGGGCCTGGGCCGCCACGGGTGGGGCACAGGTTTCGCCCCCCGCGCCCGTGGTGGCGCTGGCTTGCTGGGCATAGGTGCGCAGCGCGGCAGACTGCTGGGGCGTGCTGGCCCAGTAGGTGCCCACGTCGTCGGGGCTGGCCAGGAAGCAGTCGTTGTGCTGGCCAATGCGCGCCGCCGCGGGGGGGCTGGGCGCCAGCAATTGTTCCAGCGTGGGTGGCGTGGGGTACCACGCCGCCAGATCGCCGGGGTAGCGCACCTGCAGCTGGCGGCTGGCGGGCACGGCCTGCAGCAGCGCATCGCGCACGGCCGCCTTGTTGGCGGGGGTGGTGAGCTTGTTGGACGAGGTATGCCACTCGCCCCAGGCCCCGATGAAGCCGCCCTGCACCGCAGCAATCACATCCGCATTGGCCTGCAGCACCGGCTGCAGCTGGGTGATGTGGCGCTTGACGCGCGAGAGCGTGGCGTCCTGCGCGTTGAGGTAGTCGGACTCGGTTTCAGGGTAGTTGTAGGCAAACCGCACCACGGCCTTGAGGCCCTGCTTGCGCAGGTTGGCAAAGCCCGTGTTCAGCTTGGTGAGGTAGTTACTGGGCAAATCCCGCGTGCGGTAGGCGCTCAAATCGCCCGGGGTGTAAACGAGCCGCTGGCCGTCTGCCACCACGTAGGCGAGCGAGGTGGCGGTGATCTTGGAGGGGTCGGTCGCAAAGCGGTAGAAGCCGCGCTCGGGGTTGGGGAAGTCCAGGTCCGACGGAGACAGGCTGACCTCGACCATCGGCACAGCCAACGAGGCCCTGGCCACCATGGCCTGGGGCACCTGCACCTGCGCGGGCGGCGCCCCCGGGCCGCCAAACGAAATGGTGACGCCGTCGTTTTCGGCCGAGCCGCCGCAGGCTGCCAGCGCTGAAGAGCCCAGGGCCAGCACGGCCCACTTGATGGTGGTTGATTGGTTCATGCGCCCCTCCGCAATGGTTGCCGCATTGTTGCGCCAATGCACCCATCACGCCAGAGGGCTGGCAGAGTGCAATCTTGAACAATGGCAACAGGCAGGGTTCAGCGCCAGGGTGAAGACGACTGTATCGGGTGTGTGCATGGCGCCCCACTTGGAGCCAGCCAATGCTGCGCGGCCCCATCGCGCTGCACACAGTGGCTGTAGGGAGCAAGGATGAGCGCCGTGCTAGGCCTCATTTGCGCTGGTGTTGAGAGCACCCTGGAACTGCATAAGCAGGTCTTCTCTGGATGACGTGCGCAGGAAGCGCGCCAGGTTATCCACAAAGAAAGCTCGCTCGGATGGAGGGCATTCGGCTTGAAGCAACCATTCAACGACCACTTGGCCGGAACCTTTTCCCTGAACCGCAAGCAGGATGAAAGACCAAAACCAAAGGCAAGTACTGGAGGTCAGGTCGTCTGCGAGATGGATGCGAAGAAGCGTCTTCGTCACTCGATCGAGAAGCGCCGAATCGCCGCTGAGTTCCAGAAACTTCTGTTGCTTCTTGAGCATGCCCGGCATATGCGAAAAGGAGTTCGCATACCTCCAGAACTTCAGAGGTTCCGATTGCGACTCATAGGTGATCGGCGGTACTCCAGCAAGCTCACCGCGGTCATCCGAGCCAAAGAGAAAGAGTCCCATCGGCCTTGGCATGGAGCAATAGGGGTAGCCGCGTTGGAACCATGGCTTGAGACGCGCATAGGCTTCCAGCACGACGTCGAATTCGGCGGCTGACTTCACCAGGGGGTAATGGTTCAAGCGCAGCAAGTGGAAATACAAATCGACGCGCCCATTCCGTGGCAATAGTTTGGAGGCTTGTGCCACCAGTGGTGTGATTCTGTGGTGGTTGCTCGGGAAATAGGAGCCTTGATCACCCCTTGGGTAATGGAGAGATTCATCTTCGATGAACTGCTCAAGAATCTCTGTCTTCGAACTTGTCATGCGGAAGTCCTCTTGACCTAACCACCCATGCGGGCCGCCAGTGGCAGACGGGTGGGTTTGGATGAAATTTCAGGCTCCATCTGGAACATAAACAGGGTTGCTGAGCACTGTATTCTCGAAATGCCGTTGCTTGGTTGCGAGAACCGAAAGCGCGTTCAATGCGGACGAATCGGCTGGAAATGACAGAGCCAGTTGCCCGACATGAATGGTGACCGGGGGTCTGCAGTGGCCAGCCATCGGCGCACGAGAAACAGAGAATATGGATCGTCAAAGTCCATGTTTCCCGCCCGAAAAACCACTTTGCGCCGCGGATGTTGTTCCAGCATTCCAACGCCATCGATCACCGCCATGGAATCGCTCAGACCCGCCTCAATGGAGAACGGGGCATATCCGGGAATGTCCAAATTCGTGGCCGCGGCATCTGAAACTCTGATGGCGAGTTCGATACCAGGGGTGTCCCAGCAGCGAACAAGGCTCAACATCCAATCAGGATCGGCACCGTACTTCAGCCACGCGCATTGCTTGTCGTAGCCAGCGAACCATTGGGGAGAGCGACGCGGAATGGTCATGGGGTATCGAACGTGTTGTGAAAGGCGCTTCGGGTCGAAGCTTGCCAGCTTCAATACCCAGGCGCAGAGATTCTGCGAAACCCGCAGCCTCCGTCAAGCGCAAAAAAGTCGGACTCGGTCAGGGCGCTGGCGATCAAGCCCCGCAGCACGGGCACAAAAAAAGCCCGCGCCGCAGGGCTGCGGGGCGGGCCTGGAGCCTGACGGGGTTCGGCGTTCAGCGCACGGTGTCGGGCAGCTCGATCTTCACTTCGAGCACTTCCAGGTTGTCCTGGCGCTCCAGTTGCACCTTGAGGTCTTCGGGGTTGATCTTGACGTACTTGGAGATCACGGCGACCAGCTCGCGCTGCAGGGCGGGCAGGTAGTCGGGCTCGGCGGCGCTGCGGCCGTTGCGCTCGTGCGCCAGGATGATCTGCAGGCGTTCTTTGGCAACGCTGGCGGTTTTTTTCTTCTCACCGATGAGAAAGGAGAGGAAGGAAGCCATGGCTTATTTGCTCCCGAACAGGCGTTTGAAGAAGCCAGGCTTTTCTGCCTCGATGAAGCGCAGGGGCTTTTCCTGGCCCAGGAAGCGGTCGATCACGTCCTTGTACGCCTCAGACACATCGCTGCCCTGCGCGTGGATGGCGGGCGTGCCCTGGTTGGACGACTGCAGCACCACTTCCGATTCAGGAATCACGCCGATCAGCTTGATGCGCAGGATGTCCTGGATGTCTTCCAGGCTCAGCATCTGGCCGTCTTCCACGCGGCTGGGGTTGTAGCGCGTGATGAGCAGGTGTTCCTTGATGGGCTCGCCGCCTTCGATGGCGCGCTTGGTCTTGCTGCCCAGCATGCCCAGGATGCGGTCGGAGTCTCGCACGGAGGACACCTCGGGGTTGGTCACCAGCAGTGCCTCGTCGGCAAAGTGCATGGCCATGAGGGCGCCGCTTTCAATGCCGGCGGGCGAATCGCACACGATGTATTCAAAGCCCATGCCGGCCAGGTCCGACAGCACCTTGCCCACGCCGTCTTGCGTGAGGGCGTCCTTGTCGCGCGTCTGGCTGGCGGCCAGCACGAACAGGTTGTCGCACTGCTTGTCCTTGATCAGGGCCTGGTTCAGATTGGCTTCGCCGTGGATGACGTTGATCAGGTCATACACCACGCGGCGTTCGCAGCCCATGATGAGGTCCAGGTTGCGCAGACCGACGTCGAAGTCGATCACGGCAGTCTTGTGGCCGCGCAGGGCGAGGCCGGAGGCAAAGCTGGCGCTGGTGGTGGTCTTGCCCACGCCACCTTTGCCGGAGGTCACGACGACGATTTTGGCCATGTCTTGTTAGTTCTCAGTGGGTTGATACGAAGCGGATGGGGCCCATCAAGCCAGAGGCTCAATGATGAGTTTTTCACCGTCCAGGCGAACCTGGGCGGGCTTGCCTGCCACGCTGTCGGGCAAGGCGGTTTCTGTAGTGCGGTAGATGCCTGCAATGGAAACCAGCTGCGGCTCCAGGCAGGTGCTGAAAATGCGGGCCTCGGTGTTGCCCCGGGCGCCAGCAATGGCGCGGCCGCGCAGTGGGGCATAGACGTGGATGTTGCCGTCGGCAATCACCTCGGCGCCAAAGCTCACCACCGCCATCACCACCAGGTCGGCGCCGCGCGCATACACCTGCTGGCCCGAGCGCAAGGGCTTGTCCACCACCACCGTGCCGGGGCCGGGCATGGGCACTTCGCGCACCACCTCCACCTCGCGGATCACTTCACGCACCACTTCCACGGGGGCGGGGGCTTCTGCACGGGCCGGTGGGGCATCGGGAGCAGCGGCCAGGCCTGCGGCGCGGGCGGCTTCCATCTGGGCGGGGCTGCCACCACGCACAGCCACGGGCAAGGTGCGCTGCTGGCGCAGTTGCTCGGCAATGGCGGCAAAGTCGATGGGTTCTTCGGCCTCGCGCACGGGCGCAAGGTCGATCAGCACGGGGTCAAAGTCGAAAAAACCGGGCGCATCGGCCACGCGCTCGGCCAGGTCCACGGCAAACTGCGCCGCGTCCGTGGTCTTGAGCACCACCGCCACCACGGGCAGTGAAGCACTTTTGAGGTCAAAACTGGTGCGGGATTGCGCCGCCGTTTCAGTGGCCATGGAAGGGAAGGTTCAACGGCTGCACCACCGGGCGCAACCCAAAGGCCTGAGTGTAGCGGCAGCGCATGGCCCGGCGGTGCACGGCGGGGCGACCGCTCACATTCGCTTGCATCAGAAGTTGCCTTGGAATGGGCGCTCAGGCGCCCTCGCGTTGCCAGGCTGACAGACGGACGCCGCAGTGCAGGCAGTAGCGCGCCTCGGGCAGGTGGCCTTCGGTCAGGCACTCGGGGCAAGTGCGGGCTGACGCAGCCCCCTGGGCCAGGCGCTGCGAGGTGATCTCGGCCGTGACGATGCCGGTGGGCACCGCCAGCGTGCCCCAGCCCAGCAGCATCATCATCGAGGTGATGATCCGCCCCAGCTCGGTCTTGGGCGTGATGTCGCCATAGCCGGTGGTGGTCATCGTGGTGGCCGCCCAATACACCGCGGTGACGATGGAGTCAAAGCCGTTGGCCGGTCCCTCGACCACGTACATCACCGTGCCCAGCACCAGCACCACCATGGCCACAGCGGTGACAAACACCGTGATCTTGCGCCGGCTGGCGCGCAGCGCGCGGCCCAGGCTCTGGTACTCGCTCATGTAGGCGGTGAGCTTGAAGATCCGGAAGATGCGCATCAGCCGCAGCACCCGCACATCGATCAGCACATGCAGCTCGGGGAAGAACAGTGCCAGGTAGGTGGGCAGCAGGGCCACCAAATCAACAATGCCGAAAAAGCTCAGCGCGTAGCGCAGCGGGTGGCGCAGGCACACCAGGCGGGCCACATATTCCACCGTGAACAGCATCGTGAAGACCCACTCCAGCGCGATGAAGGTGCCATGCCAGCGCGGTTGCAGGCGCGGCATGCTGTCGGCCACCACCACAGCCACGCTCAGCAGGATCAGACCGATCAGCGCGATGTCGAAGGTGCGCCCCGCGCGGGTGTCGCTCTCGAAAATGATGGTGTACAGGCGCAGGCGCCAGCCCTGCAAAGCGGTGTCGGTGCCTGGGGTGTCGGGGCTGGAAGGGGCGTGGGGCATTCCGCTATTGAAACCCGAAGCAGCGCGGCTGTCACTTGACCATAATCAAGCGATGAGCCCCACCCGCAAAGCCCACCTCGACTCCTTCGCCATCACCCTGCTGCTGGCCTGCTGCATGTTCTGGGGGTTCCAGCAGGTGCTGCTCAAGGCCACGGTGGCCGAGGTGCCGCCGGTGTTCCAGGCCTTTGTGCGCTTTGCCATGGCCACGGCGGCCATCGGCGCCTGGTGCCTGTGGCGCGGGCGGGTCGCCCCTGGCGCTGCAGCCCCGCAGGGAAGCTGGCGGGCCGGCCTGCTGGCCGGGGCGCTGTTTGCGGGCGAGTTCGCGTGCATCTACGTGGGTTTGCAATACACCTCGGCCTCGCGGTTGACGGTGTTTTTGTACAGCTCACCGTTCTGGGTGGCTTTGCTGCTGCCGCGCTTTATTCCCGGCGAGCGGCTCTACACCTGGCAATGGCTGGGCCTGGCGGCGGCGTTTGTGGGCGTGGGGCTGGCGCTTGGCGACGGGCTGGCAGGCGGCGCTGCAGGCGCGCACCCGCTGGCCTGGCTGGGCGATGCGCTGGGGCTGGCGGCGGGGCTGATGTGGGCACTGACCACGGTGGTCATCCGCAGCACGACCCTGGCCCGGGTGGCGCCTGAGCACCAGTTGCTCTACCAGGTGGCAGTGAGCACCGCCCTGCTGCCCCTGTTGTCGCTGGCGCTGGGCGAGCCCTGGTCGTGGGACTTCAGCGCGTTTGCGTGGGCATCGCTCCTCGTGCAGGCCCTGGTGGGGGCGTTTGCGAGCTACCTGGCCTGGATGTGGATGCTGGCGCGCTACCCGGCCACCAAGATGTCTTCGTTTGTGTTTCTGACGCCGGTGTTTGCGCTGCTGTTTGGTGCGGGCTGGCTGGGCGAGCCCATCACCGCCGGCCTGGTGGCTGCGCTGGGCCTGGTGGCGGTGGGCATTGTGCTGGTGAACCGCAAGCCCACGGCTGCCTGAGGCTGCTGAAAATTGAGCAAAAACAGCCTCTAGCGCTTATATAACAAGCGCCAGCAGCTATATTTTCAATAGCAAGTCAGAGCTTGGGAATGCGGATGCGGCTGATCATCAGCGAGCCGGACGCCGCAAACAGCAGCACCAGCGGGTGCAGCGTGAAGCCCGCCAGCACCACCTTGCCGCCCCACAGGTCAGGGCCCACGGCTCCCTGGGCAGCGGCCAGCGCGAGCAGGCCCACCAGCACGATGGAGGTGGGAATGGGCGTGCCCTCAAAGTACTTCACCTTGCCATCATCGCCCGAGAGGTTTTCGGCCGTGACGTTGTAGCGCGCCAGGCGCGACACCCCGCAGGCCACGAAGTAGGCCAGCACCACGCGGTCGTACAGGCCCTGCATGCCGCAGCCGTAGGCAATGATGGCGGGCGCCACACCAAACGAGATCACGTCGGCCAGCGAATCCAGCTCGCGCCCCATGGCCGAGCTTTTCTGGCGCCAGCGGGCAATGCGGCCGTCCAGCACATCAAAAATCAGCGCCGCCAGCACCAGGGCGGCGGCAAAGTAGATGTGCACCACATCCTGCGTGGCCAGGTACGACATGGCCGAAAACAGTGCCCCGACGCCACAAACCGCGTTGCCAAGGGTGAACCAGTCCGCCAGATGGAATTCGCGGATCATGGAAAAACGTTTGGGGTGCTGGGGTGTATTCATGGGAAGTGCGTCTGTGGAGCACAGTCAAAGCAAAGTTCAATTATGGGCGTGCAGGTCGCCAACGCCCCGGTATCTGTGGCGGCGCAGCGGGTTTCAGGCGGCCACCCTGCAGGTTAACAGCAGGACGAGCCCCCCAGCCGCTGCCCCACGCCCGGCACGGCTTTCTTCACCACAGCCAGTCGATACGCCTTGGGTCCCAGCGTACGGCTAGGCCGTTGGCAAGGTCTGCGCCCGCTCGGCCGCAAAGGCCACGTACCAGTCCAGGCAGCCGGGGTTGGCCATCGCGTCCCTGTTCACCACCTTCTCGATGGGCTGACCCAGCAGCAGCTTTTTGATGGGCAGCTCCTGCTTCTTGCCGCTCAGGGTGCGGGGCACTTCGGCCACGGCAAAGATGTCGTCGGGCACAAAGCGGGGGCTGAGCGCGGTGCGCACCGCCGCGTTGATGCGTGCGCGCAGGGCCTCATCCAGCGCCTGGCCGGGGCGCAGCACCACAAACAGGGGCATGTAGCTCTCGCGGCCCAGGTATTCCAGGTCCACCACCAGGCTGTCCAGCACCTCGGGCAAGGCCTCGACAGCGCTGTAGATCTCGCTCGTGCCCATGCGCAGGCCGTGGCGGTTGATGGTGGCATCAGAGCGGCCATAGATGGTGCAGCCGCCGTTGGCGCCGATCTTGAGCCAGTCGCCGTGCCGCCACACCGCGCCCATGCTGGCGGGGCCGTCGCCACCACCGGGCTGGCGGCCGTGGCCTGGCGGGTACATGTCAAAGTAGCTCGAGAGGTAACGCGAACCGTCCTTGTCACCCCACAGGTACAGCGGCATGGACGGCAGGGGCTGCGCGCACACCAGCTCGCCCAACTCGTCCGTCACCGGCTGGCCCTCGGCGTTCCAGGCCTCCACCGCTGCGCCCAGCATGCGGCATTGCATCTCTCCAGGCACCTGGGGCAGTTCGCGGTGGCCACCGATGAAAGCGCCGCAGAAATCCGTGCCACCAGAGATGTTGTTCCACCAGACGTCGGGCTGCGGCTCCACGCCTGCCTGCGCAGGCGTGGACAGCCCGGCGGTGGCGGGCGTCTCGCCCGCCATGCCACGGATGATTCGGAACTGCGCCGTGCCCCATTGCTGCACCTCGGGCGACAGCGGCGAGCCCGTGGTGCCAAGGGCGCGGATGCGCGTGAGGTCGCCATAGTCGGCCAGCGTGATGCCCGCCTTCATGCAGTTGGCAAAGAATGCCGCGCCCGCGCCGAAGAAGGTCACGCCGGTTTCGGCCGCAAAGCGCCACAGCACGCCCCAGTCGGGGTGCTCTTTGCTGCCGCCGGGGTTGCCGTCAAAGATGACGCAGGTGGTGCCTGAGAGCAGGCCGCTCATCTGCGCGTTCCACATCACCCAGCCGGTGGAGCTGTACCAGTGGTAGCGCTCGCCAAAGCTGTTGGGCTCGTAGCTGCAGCCAATGTCGTTGTGCAACACCTTCAATTGCAACGCCACCAGCATGCTGCCGCCATGGCCGTGCACGATGGGTTTGGGCAGGCCGGTGGTGCCGCTGGAATAGACGATCCACAGCGGGTGGTCAAACGGCAGCCACATCGGTTCGAAGGCCGCAGTTTCTGCATCATTTCGGGCTGTAGCGCTCGCCCAGCTTGCGCAACCAGCTATGGAAATTGAAGCATCCAGATGGCCCAGCAGCAGTACGTGCTGCAGGCTGGGCAGCCCAGCGCGCAGCTCGGCCAGCACGCCGGTGCGGTCGTGGTCGCGCCCGCCGTAGCTCACGCCGTCCACGCTGATGAGCACCTTGGGCTCGATCTGGCGGAAGCGGTCGAGCACCGCGTGCGTGCCCATGTCGGGCGCGCAGATGCTCCACACCGCGCCAATGCTGGCAGTGGCCAGGAAGGCAATCATGGCCTCGGGCACGTTGGGCAGGTAAGCCGCCACACGGTCGCCCGGCTGCACGCCCTGGGCCTTGAGGTGCAGCGCCAGCGACGCGACTTGGCGGCGCAACTCGGGCCAAGCCAGTTCGCGGTGGTTGCCTTTTTCATTGCGGCTGATGATGGCGGGCAGGCCTGCGGCGTGCGCCGCATCGACATGGCGCATCACCTGGCGCACATAGTTCACCTGGGCGCCCGGAAACCACTGCGCCCCCGGCATGGTGTTTTTGGCCAGCACGGCCGTGTGCGGCGTGGGCGACTGCAGGTCAAAGTAGTCCCACACGCTTTGCCAGAAGGCATCCAGCTCGGTGACCGACCAGCGCCACAGCGCGTAGTAGCTGTCGAACTGCAGGCCACGCGTTGCGTGCAACCATTGCTGGTACAGGCGGATTTGCGGAACGTAGGGCGGCGTGGTGCCCTGGGCCGATGTGCCCCGGCCGTGGGGAAGGTTTTTTGTCTCCATGCCGCCAGCGTAGCAGCGCCGCTGTGAAGTAGCCACCCGGGGCAGTCACGCGGTTGACGGCTGGCCGGGACATCTGGCAGGCAGGGGGTTGCCTGGGTGCGGCGCGGCGGCGCCAAAAAAAAAAGAGCCCCGCAGTGCGGGGCTCTTTGAATGAAATTGGCCTCTAGCGCTTATTCAGAAAGCGCCAACAGCTATTATTTCAATAGCATTACTTCTTGCCACCCGTCTTGTCGCGCATGCGGTCGGCACGCGAGCCTGGATCGGGGTGGGAGGACAGCATCTGGTCGAGCCCGCCCTGTTTGCCGCTGAGCGACGCCAGCTTGCGGAAGGCCGACTCCAGCGCCTTGACGTTGTACTTGTGCTTTTGCATGAAGGCCAGGCCGTAGTCGTCCGACTCGGTTTCCTGGCTTTGCGAGAACTGGCTGTTGAACAGCTTTTCGCCCAGCGCGCCCAGTTCGGAATCGGCCAGCTTGGCTGCCGTGCCGCTGGAGGCTGCCACAGCCTTGCGGCCAGCGGAAGCCATGTAGGCGGTGCGCATGGCGCTCATGGTGTGGGCGTGCTTGACGTGGCCGATTTCATGGCCGATGACGCCCAGCAGCTCCTGGTCGTTCATCATGTCCATCAAACCTGCGTACACACGGATGGAGCCGTCGGCCGTCGCATTGGCGTTCACATCCTTGCTCAGGTACACCTTGAAGTTGAGCTGCAGGCCGTCTTCATTGACGTGCTTGCGCGTCAGGCGCTCCAGGCGCTGGGAGTATTTGTTGTTGGGCGGCGCCAGCTTTTCGGTGCGATCGCCATAGGCGCGGTACTGCAGCGCCACCGACTTGAGTTCCTCGTCCGAGACCGTCACCGCCTTGAACACATCCACCGCCGCGCCGACCTGGTTTTCCGTCCTGGACCCGCCCGAGCCCAAGGCACCCGTGGTGTTCAAGGCCGAAGCCACGGCCGACAACCCGCTGGCCGAGCCCCCCTCGGTGGTCACGCAGCCGGTGAGCGCCAGTGCGCACGCCAGGGCGATGTACGTCATTTTTTTCATGTTGATTCCCTCGTTGAAATAAGCACCGCCACAGGTGCTGCCGCTGCCACGGTGGTGATGGCAGGGCGCGCTCACCGTGATGCGGTGGGATGTTGTTGTCAGAACGGCGCGCCATTGTTCCATGCACCCGCGCACAACGACTTCCCACCCCCAGGCAATTGCAACCGTTCGTATCTTTCGCCTACGGTATGCAACGCGTCGCCTTTTGTAACACCAGATGGATGCCTTGGGAGGGAAACACTACTCCGTCACATCACGTTGCGTTACATATGCCACGCTTTGCGGGTGAACGGCGTGCACCCGCACCACAGTGTTTTTCAGGGCCCCTTTGATGCATTGCAAGGCGCGGCCGCATACCCCGGCCCACAATGCCTGCTCTTTTTTTTTGCGCCAATCGCACCCCCTTTCATGCACATGCACAGCGACGTACTCATCGTGGGCGCCGGGCCAGCGGGCCTGTCGCTGGCCATCTCTTTGGCAAAAGCGGGCTTTACCGCCACCGTGCTGGACCAGAACCCCGCCGCCACGCTGGAGCAGCCCGCGCCCGACGGCCGCGAGATCGCGCTCACCCACCCCAGCGTGGCCACCTTGCAGCGCCTGGGTTCGTGGGCGGGCCTGACCGCCAGCGAGATGGGGCACATCCGCGCCGCCCATGTGCACGACGGCCCGGTGGGCGCACACAGCGCCATGCAATTGCAGGTGGCGCACGGCGCTGGCGCTGCGCCCGCGCCATCGATGCCACTGGGCTTCATCGTGCCCAACCACGCCCTGCGGCGCACGGCCTATGGCGTGGCCGCCAGCACGCCGGGCGTGCGCGTCGTGCCGGGTGCGCAAGTGCACCGGGTGGCCACCCTGCCCACGCACGCAGAAGTCGATTACACCGACGCTGCCGCCCCCGGCCAGGCCAGCCAGCGCCTGTGCGCACCGCTGGTGGTGGCGGCCGACAGCCGCTTTTCTGCCGCACGCCGCCAGCTGGGCATTGGCGCCCAGATGACCGACTTTGGCCGCACCGTCATCGTCTGCCGCATGCGCCACACCCAGCCCCACGCAGACACCGCCCACGAATGCTTTGGCTACGAACGCACCCTCGCGGTGCTGCCCCTGCCTGACGACGCAGCGGGCCGCCCGCAATGCTCGGTCGTGGTCACGGCGCAGGCCGCCGACGCCGCACGCCTGATGGCGCTGGAGCCCGCCGCATTCACGGCCGAGGTGCAGGCGCAGTTCCAGCACCGGCTGGGCGACATGGAGCTGATCGAGCAGCGCCACGCCTATCCGCTGGTCGCCGTGTACGCGCAGCGCTTCACCGGGCCGCGCTGCGCCCTGCTGGGCGACGCCGCAGTGGGCATGCACCCGGTCACCGCCCATGGCTACAACCTGGGCCTGGCGGGGGTGGAGCGGTTGACGCAAGCGCTGGAGGCCGCCCGCCAGCGGGGGCAGGACCTGGGCGACGCCGCCGCGCTGGCGCCTTATGCCCGCGCCCACCACCTGCACGCCTGGCCTATCTATCAAGGCACCAACGCCATCGTGCGGCTGTACACCGACGCCCGCCCCCTGCCCCGCCTGTTGCGGCAAGCGGTGCTGCAAGGCGCGCGGCACCTGCCGCCGCTCAAGGCGGCCATCGTCGGGCAGCTCACCGGCAAAACACCGGCATGGCAAACGCCGCTGGCACGGCTGGGCACGGCCCTGGCGGCTGCCAGGCCAGGGCGCTGAAGTGCCAGCCGGGCCGGCACTTGGTAAAGCCCGGTTACGTTGAGGACGTGGCGGCACAGGAGGACGACCCACGCCGACCACTATGATCGGCAGCCGCGCCACGCGGGCAGGGCTTCTGCCCGGCCGGTGCGCTGCGGTTCCGCCGCCCTGCCCTCGGTCTTCCTCGCCTTACTTCACCGCTTTCACTGCCATGCCCACCCTCATGTCTGCCTGGCCCGCCGTGGCCCTGCTGCTGCCCGCACTGGTGCTGCTGTCGGCCGTTGTGTTTCTTGCCAAAGGCGACCGCCGGTCTTTTTCGTACCTGATGGCGCTGCTGGCCTGCTACCTGGTGGGAGCCCTGCTGATGGAGTTCTTCGTCTTCATGGCCGCCCGCATGGCGCGCCCTGGCACGGCGCAGGCCGTCCCGGTGCTGGGCGCAGGCACCAAGCAACTGCTCGAAACACTGAGCAACCCGCGCTCCATCGCCGCTCCTCCCCTGTCACTGCCCGCCATCGCGGCGTATTCGGTGCTGGCGTCTTACCTCTGGGTGCTGGTGAGCTGGGGGCTGCACCTGCGCGGCAAGAAAGCGGGCTCGGGCAAGAAGAAGGCCAGCAGAAGCAGCCGCAAGCCCGCCAAGGCCTAGGAACCCAGGGCAGTCACTTGCCCATCAGCATGCCCACCACCACGGCCACCCCGGCAGCGAAGAGGTCGCCAGTGATGGAATCTTCCGCTTCGCCGGAAAAGCGTTTTCTCTGCTGTTCACGCTGCGCGCGGTTGCGGTCCCGCTCCAGCATCACCAGGGCGTCGGCCAGATCGGGGGCAGAAGGTGCGGCAGCGGGCGCCGCCGCAACCCGGTAGCCTTCCAGCGCTTTTTTCACGGCCTCGGGGTCAATCAGCGAGAACGCGGCGCGGCAGTGCGGGCAGGCGTGGTCTTTTCGAATGTCCACCGGCGCGCCGCAGCCGGTGCAGTAGATGGCGTCCACGCGCCGGGCCAAATCATCCACCTCCGCGCGCGTGAGGTGGCGCACAAAGCCCTTTTCGACCATGAAAGACGAAAACGCGCTGAAGCGCCCGTGCTGCTGCGCGCAGCGGTACACCATGTAGCGGCCGCTGCGCACCACGTCGAACGACGGCGCCAGCGGTCGCACGCAGCGCGGGCAGGCCAGCTGGCGCTGCAGGGGGCGGCGCTCGTCCGTGCGGTGCTGGTGCAGCAGCGTAAACAGCTCTACCACGGCCTGGGGGCTGAGCTTGAGGTTTTCGCGGTGGTCAAACCAGATGCCCTGGCACGCAAAGCAAATGTCCAGCTCCACCACGCCATGGCCCAACCCATGGTCGTGGCCGTCGAGCTGGTGAACCTCCATGGGCAGGCGGCAAGAGGGGCACAGGGGCGTGGGCTTCATGGCGGGCAGGGTGGCAGATAACTCGTCTCGCGCCCGAAGCGGGCGCAACGCCCCGCATCCTAACTGCTGCCCCGCAGCGGCCTGGGCGCCAACAGCCGGCCAGGCAGCGCCTTCACACGACGCAACAACAGGCAGAAATCCACTAGCATCCAGCACACGAATTTTTACAAGGAATACACCATGGGATTGATGGACTGGAAAGTCAAAAGCCCCGACGTGCTGCAGCAAGGCGGTGTCGTTGGCCCGGACGAGCGCCTGCCGTGGCCGCAAACGGCGGTGATGGGTGTGCAACACGTGATTGCCATGTTTGGCGCCACGGTGCTGGCCCCCATCCTGATGGGGTTCGACCCCAACGTGGCCATTCTCATGAGCGGGCTGGGCACGCTCATCTTCTTTCTGGTCACCGGCGGCAAGGTGCCCAGCTACCTGGGCTCCAGCTTTGCCTTCATTGGCGTGGTGATTGCAGCCACGGGCTACGCGGGCAAGGGTGCCAACGCCAATATCGGCGTGGCACTGGGCGGCATCATTGCCTGCGGCCTGCTGTACACGCTGATCGGCGCACTGGTGCAGGCCATTGGCACACGGTGGATTGAGCGCTGCATGCCCCCCGTGGTCACGGGCTCGGTGGTGGCGGTGATCGGCCTGAACCTGGCAGGCATCCCCATCAAGAACATGGCCGCGAGCAACTTTGACAGCTGGATGCAGGCCGTCACCTTCGTGTGCGTGGGCCTGGTGGCCGTGCTCACACGCGGCATGGTGCAGCGCCTGTTGATTCTGGTGGGGCTGATTGCCGCCAGCATCGTCTATGCCGTGCTGACCAACGGCATGGGCCTGGGCAAACCCATGGACCTGTCGGCCCTGGCCAATGCGCCCTGGTTTGGCATGCCCAGCTTTGCGGCCCCCGTGTTCAGCGGCAGCGCCATGCTGCTCATCGCCCCGGTGGCCATCATCCTGGTGGCTGAGAACCTGGGCCACATCAAGGCCGTGACAGCCATGACCGGCCAGGACCTGGACCGCTACATGGGCCGCGCTTTCATTGGCGACGGCATTGCCACCATGGTCAGCGGCAGCGCTGGCGGCACGGGCGTGACCACCTACGCCGAAAACATCGGCGTGATGGCCGCCACCAAGATCTACTCCACCGCCGTGTTCCTGCTCGCTGGCGTGTTCGCTCTGGTGCTGGGCTTCTCGCCCAAGTTTGGCGCGCTGATCCAGACCATTCCGCTGCCGGTGATGGGTGGTGTCTCCATCGTGGTGTTTGGCCTGATCGCTGTGGCCGGCGCCAAGATCTGGGTGGACAACAAGGTGGACTTCTCGCAGAACAAGAACCTCATCGTGGCAGCCATCACCCTGATCCTGGGCACGGGCGACTTCACACTGAAGTTTGGTGAATTTGCCCTGGGCGGCATCGGCACCGCCACCTTCGGCGCGATCATTCTGTACGCATTGCTCAACCGCAAGGGTTGAGCCTCTCTCAACCTGCCGCCCCCTGCGCGGCAGGCTCCCCCCAAGCGCCCGATCTCAGGGCGCTTTTTCTGGGCCTTCTTTTCCTTGGCAGCCTTCCTGGACGGGGGCAGGCCCGTGCCGGGCAACACGTTGTGCTCCACATCCAGCCATGGCGGGTTTTCTGCGTACATGTCACTGACGAGTTGCTTGATGGCGGCGATGTACCAGGCGTTGTCGTTGAGCCGGTGGCTCAGGATGATGGGCGAGGTGATGCGCGGGTCATCGATCAGGCGGTAGTGCAGATCGCTGCGCAAACGCGCTGACGACGGAATCAGGCACAGCCCATACTCCGCCGCCACCAAGCCCAGGGCGGTCTGGATCTCCCGAACCTCGTGGATTACTGAGGGGCGAATGTCCTGGTCGTTCAGAAAGCTCAGCACATGGTCCGCAAAACTCGGCCTGGGCTCCTTGGGGTAGACGATGAGCTTTTGCCCGTTGAGCTCACTCAGGCTGATGTGGCCAGCGTTGGCAGCCAGGGGTGAATCGGGCGGAATGGCCAGCACCAGGCGTTCTTCGCGCAGCACCGTGCGGGCCACCGTGGAATCGTTGCCCCGGATGCGGCCAAAGCCCACATCGATGCGGCCTGACTTCAGGGCCCCAATCTGCTGGGTGGACGTCAGCTCCACCGGCTGGATGTCCACATCGGGGTAATGCTGGCGCAGCTTGCGCACCAGCATCGGGAGACCACCGTACAAAGTAGAGGGCACGAACCCGATGGACACGGTCTCTCGCTGCTGCAGGCCAATTTGGCGGGTGGCCGTCTTGAGCTGGTCCAGCCGGTTGATGATTTGCAGCGCCTGCTCGTAAAAAACGCGCCCCGCCTCGGTGAGCCGCAGCGGACGGCTATTGCGCAGGATGAGCTGCACGCCCAGCTCCTCCTCCAGCAACTGGATCTGCCGACTCAGCGGCGGCTGGGCGATGTGCAGCACTTCAGAGGCGCGGGTGAAATTGCGCTCGTTGGCCACAGCCACGAAATATTTGAGCTGACGGATGTCCATAAGGGTAAACCATACAAATGCAGGCATATCACCACTGCAAGTGGTTGATTTTTATTGGTGTAACGCTGAACTATATCTTTTAGGTATGCCATAAGACCAATTTGGTGTTGGATTGGCGGAAGGCCAAGCTGTTCAATTCGCACCATGCAACACAGCCCCAGCCTCCCTCTTCCAGCCAGTGCGGCCGTGATTGAACGGGTGGAAACCTTCCTGGTAGACCTGCCCACGATCCGGCCACACCAGTTGTCCATGGCCACCATGAACGGGCAAACGTTCATGCTGGTGCGCCTGTACTGCTCGGACGGCACCGTGGGCGTGGGCGAAGGCACCACTATCGGCGGACTGGCCTACGGCGCGGAATCGCCCGAGGGCATGAAGCTGGCCATCGACACCTACTTCGCGCCGTTGCTCGTGGGTGCTGACGCCAACCACGTGCAGGCCCTCATGGCCAAGCTCAACAAAGCCATCAAGGAAAACCGTTTCGCCAAGTGCGCGGTGGAAACCGCCTTGTTCGATGCACTGGGCCACCGCACCGGGCTGCCCGTGTCGCAACTGCTGGGCGGGCGTGTGCGCGACAGCCTGCCCGTGGCCTGGACACTGGCCTCCGGCGATACCGCCAAAGACATTGACGAAGCCGAGCGCATGCTGGCGCTGCGCCGGCACAAGACCTTCAAGCTGAAGATTGGCCGCCGCAGCGTGGCCGCTGATGTGGCCCACGTGGCCGCCATCAAGAAAGCCCTGGGCGACCGCGGCGCGGTGCGCGTGGACGTGAACATGGCCTGGAGCGAGCTGGAAGCCCAGCAAGGTCTGGCCGGCCTGGCAGACGCAGGCTGCGAACTGGTGGAGCAGCCCGTGGCGTCGGCCGAGGCCATGGGACGCCTCAAGGGGCGCCATCCCATTGCCGTGATGGCAGACGAATCACTCACCGGCCCCATTTCTGCATTTGCGCTGGCACGCGACGCCGCCGCTGATGTCTTCGCCGTCAAGACCGAGCAATCCGGCGGTCTGCAGGCCGCACAACAGGTGGCGGCCATTGCCGACGCAGCAGGCATTGAGCTGTACGGCGGCACCATGCTCGAAGGCGCCGTGGGAACGATCGCGTCCGCCCACGTGTTTGCCACCTTCAAGCACCTGCAGTGGGGCACCGAACTGTTCGGCCCGCTGCTGCTGACGGAAGAGATCCTGGCAGAGCCCCTGCAATACCGGGATTTCGAACTGGCGGTGCCCACGGCGCCCGGCCTGGGCATTGCCCTGGACGAAGAGCGCGTGCAGTACTTCCGACGCGACAAGAAACGCAGCGGCCTGATAGCCGCTGCCCAACCCACACCGCAACCACAGATTGCATGACGGATGGGCCCCGTCACCGCTGGCCCGCTTTACCTTTCACAACGACCCCCAGGAGATCTCCCCATGGCCATCCAAATTTTCAACACCCCTGAAGTCCAGGACTTCCTGCGTCTGGCCAGCGGCCTGAACCAGAGTGGCGGCAACCCACGCGCCAAACAGATCGTGCACCGCCTGCTGTCCGACCTGTTCAAAGCCATTGACGATCTGGACATCACATCGGACGAATACTGGGCCGGTGTTGCGTACCTGAACACCCTGGGCGCTCGTGGCGAAGCCGGTCTGCTCTCCCCCGGCCTGGGCCTGGACCATTTCCTGGACATGCGCATGGACGCCAAGGACAAGGAACTGGGCGTTGAAAATGGCACGCCCCGCACCATCGAAGGCCCTCTGTACGTGGCCGGCGCGCCGGAAGCCAAGGGCTTTGCCCGCCTGGACGACGGCAGTGATAAGGCAGGCCACACGCTGATCATGCACGGCACGGTGTACAGCGCGGACGGCAAGCCCATGCCCAACGCCAAGGTTGAAGTCTGGCACGCCAACACCAAAGGCTTCTACTCACACTACGACCCCACTGGTGAGCAAAAGGCCTTCAACATGCGCCGCACCATCATCACCGACGACCAGGGCCGCTACAAGTTCCAGAGCATCGTGCCCCAAGGCTATGGCTGCCCGCCCGATGGCCCCACACAAGCACTGCTGAATCAGCTGGGTCGCCACGGCAACCGCCCCGCCCACATCCACTTCTTTGTCACGGCTGAGGGCCACCGCAAGCTGACTACACAGATCAACATCGACAGCGACCCACTGTTGAACGATGACTTCGCCTACGCCACGCGTGAAGGCCTGGTGCCCGCACTGGTGGAGCGCACGGACGCAGCCTCCATCCAGGCCAACGGCCTGAACGGTCCTTTCGCAGAGATCGTGTTCGACTTCAAGCTCAGCAGCCTGGTCAACGGCGTTGACAACCAGCTGGTCGACCGCCCACGCCTGGCGGCCTGACCCTCCTGCGGCGGTAGCGCCACGGTGCACTACCGCCGGCTTCGCCCTTTGGCGCCCCTTTGAAAACCGCGCCGCACGCGCGGGGGTGGTGGCCTTCTTCACGGCCGGCACCCTGGCGATTGCGCTGCCCGGCTTCAAGAGCCCCATGCCTGTGCTGTATCTGCTGATCTTCATCGCAGGCGCCACCACCATCGGCACGCAGATCCTGCTGTACGCCAACACGGCGCAGTTCTACCCGCTGGCCATGCGCTCCACCGGTCTGGGCTGGGCTTCGGGCGTGGGCCGCACCGGCGCCATCGTGGGGCCGTTGTTGGGCGGCTCGTTGCTGGCTGCTGCGTTGCCCCTGCAAATGAACTTCCTGGTGTTCGCAATCCCTGGCCTGGTCGCCGCGTTGGCCATGGGTTGCTTTATTCTGTTCAACCGCCGCAGCGCTACCCCCTTGGTGGCACCTGTTGCAAACCCTGCGAGCCGACGAGCGCCAACGGCCGTCTCTGGCTGAGCGCAAAGTATTCCGCGCCCATGCATGAAATCCCCAGCGCCCCTGGCGCCGGGGATTTTTGGCGTTTGCCACCCCCTAAGAAACTGGAGAAACCATGAGCAATCCCCCAAGCCTCCTCACCACAAGCCGTGGCACCTTCCGCGTTGCCATCGACGGCAGCCCTGACGCACCTGCCTTGGTGTTGAGCAATTCATTGGGCACCACGCTGGAGATGTGGGATGCGCAAGTGGCCGCGCTGTCCGCCAGCCACCGCTTGATCCGCTACGACACGCGCGGCCATGGCGGCAGCCCTGTCACCCCAGGCCCCTACCGCATGGACGACCTGGGTCAGGATGTGCTGGCGCTGCTCGATGCGCTGAACATCGACCAAGCATATTTCTGCGGTATCTCGATGGGCGGCCACACCGGGCTGTGGCTGGGGGTGCACGCTGGCACGCGCATGCGCGGCATTGCCGTGTGCAACAGCGCTGCCAAGATCGGCACCGCACAGGCATGGCAAGAGCGTGCCGCCACCGTGCGCAGCCAGGGTGCCGCCGCCATGCAGGCGCTGGCCGATTCCGCACCCAGCCGCTGGTTCACCGCAGGCTTTACCCAGACCCATCCAGACATCGTCCAACGCGCGCAGGCGTGGATTGCAGGCATCGCCCCTGAAGGCTACGCCGCCTGCTGCGAAGCCTTGGCCACTTCGGACCTGCGTGAGAGCATTGGCCGCATTGCAGTGCCCACGTTGCTGCTGGCCGGCGCAGATGACCCGGTGACCACAGTGGCCGACGCACAGGCCATGCAGGCCAGCATCGCCGGTTCTTCGCTGGCTGTCGTGCCTGCGTCGCACCTTTCCAACCTGGAAGCGCCACAGGCCTTTGAGCAAGCCGTGCTGGATTTTCTGGCCCACGCGGCCAAGGCTTGAGCGCCATCGGCAGCCTTGGTGAGGGAATGAGGGCCCACCGGAACCTGGCGCGGTGGGGGCAACTGACTTTGAGGCAAGTGCCAAGGGTTGACCCACCCACTCGGGTTAACCCCTAAACAAGGCGAGGCTTTTTGTTAGCATTCCGCTTCTTTGAAGCGACGCACGGGTGCTCACGGTACGTGAGCCCTGTTCGATTGCCCCACCTCTCCCACCCTTTCTTCGCTCTCTCCCATGTCACTTGCCGACCGGGTTTTGTACCCAGACTTTCTTTCGCGCATCGTTACCGCAGACGAAGCGGCTACCATGATCCCCGCAGGGGCCCATGTGGGCATGAGCGGCTTCACCGGGGCGGGTTACCCCAAGGCGGTTCCGCAGGCGTTGGCACGGCATATCCAGCAGCAAAACGCGCAGGGCAAGCCCTTCAAGATTGGGCTGTGGACGGGTGCTTCCACTGCCCCCGAGCTGGATGGAGCGCTGGCCCAGGTGGACGGCATCGATATGCGCCTGCCCTACCAGTCCGACCCCACGTGCCGCAAGCAGATCAATGCCGGGCAAATGCAGTACGTGGACATCCACCTGTCGCACGTGGCCCAGTTTGTGTGGTTCGGCTTTTTGGGCAAACTGGACGTGGCGGTGGTGGAAGTGGCGGGGGTGCTGCCCGACGGGCGCCTGATTCCGTCCTCGTCCGTGGGCAACAACAAGACCTGGCTCGACCAGGCGGACAAGATCATTCTGGAAGTGAACACTTGGCACAACCCGGGTCTGGAGGGCATGCACGACATCTACTACGGCACAGATGTTCCGCCCAACCGGAGGCCCATCCAGATGACGGAGCCGCACCAGCGCATTGGCGAGCCCTACCTGCGCTGTGACCCCTCCAGGGTGATTGCGGTGGTCAAAACCCACCAGCCCGACCGCAACTCGGTGTATGCAGCGCCTGACGACACGTCCAACCGCATTGCCGGCCACATCATCAATTTCCTGCAGCAAGAAGTGAAGCTGGGCCGCCTGCCCGCTGACCTGCTGCCGCTGCAGTCGGGCGTGGGCAACATTGCCAACGCCGTGCTGGCAGGCCTGAACGCCGGACCTTTCGAAAACCTCACCGCCTACACCGAAGTGCTGCAGGACGGCATGCTGGACATGCTGCGCTCGGGCAAGCTGGCCAGCGCCTCGGCCACGGCCCTGTCGCTGAGCCCCGCCGCAATGCAGGACTTCAACGACCGCATCGATTTCTACAAAGAGCGCATCGTGCTGCGCCCGCAGGAGATCAGCAACCACCCCGAGCTGATTCGCCGCATGGGCCTGATCGCCATGAACGGCATGATCGAAGCCGACATCTATGGCAACGTGAACTCCACGCACATCATGGGCTCGGCCATCATGAACGGTATTGGGGGCTCAGGCGACTTCGCACGCAACGCCTACCTGTCGATCTTCATGACGCCTTCGCTGGCCAAGGACGGCGCCATCTCCTGCATCGTGCCCATGGCTTCGCACGTGGACCACACCGAGCACGACGTGCAGATTCTGGTCACCGAACAAGGCTTGGCCGACCTGCGCGGGCACTCGCCCACACAGCGGGCGGAAATCATCATTGAAAAGTGCGCCCACCCGGACTTCCGCCCCGCCCTGCGCGACTATCTGGCACGCGCGCGCAAAAGCGCCCTGGGTCAGCACACCCCCCACCTGCTGGGTGAGGCGCTGTCCTGGCATCAGAAGTACGTGGAAACAGGCTCGATGCGCTGAACGCTTGATCCAAGGCGAACGCAGGGTCTGCAAAGGGGCTTAATGAAAAGCTCAGTCATTTTGTAAAGCAAGGGTTAACCCTAGTTCTATTGGGCTTGTGGCTTTTCAAGCTCTCCGATTCTTTTACGACACAGGCCGGCCTCCATCAGAGGCCGGCTCTTTTTCTTTGCGGATACGAACCACGCAACGCCGTCAATTCACCCAATCGCTGGTGGCCGCCAGCACAGGCCTTCTCTGGGCAACCTCTTCCCGCGCAGTGGGTTTGCAAGACCCCATGGACAGCAAAACGGTTTCGGTCGGCTGCTCGCTGGACGCTACGGGCCCTCTGGCCAGCCTGGCTCGCGAACTGAAGCACGGCCTGGACGCAGGCCTCGAGCGTGCCGGCCGTGAACTCACCCGCGGCAAGCTGCGCGCGGCACTCGCCAGTGTGCGCAGCCACGACATGGGCGGGATGACCGTGGACTACAGCAACGGCGCGCCGTATGTCGGTTCACGGTTTGTGAACCTGGGAATTCTCGGAGCCAACGGCCGCATGGTCGGTTAACGGAATGCGTTCCGGGAGGGCGTTCCGTCCCAGGTAGTACAGGGCTGCGACGATACGGAACAACGGCGCCGAAGGCGCTGTGTCAGCAGCCCTTAACCCACAAACCGCCCGGCTCCATTCAACACGCCCATGTCCACAAAACGCGAACCTACGTAGGGGGCCTGGCCGGAGTAATCAATCACCAGTCCACCCAAGTCCAGGTTGCGAATCCCGGCCAGCGCGGTGCGCAGCTTGCTGCGAGTAGGGTCGGCCCCGGCGCGCTCCAGCCCCTCGGCCAGCACGCGGGTGTTGGTGTAAGACTCGAGCGTGCCCAGGTTGAACTCCTGAATACCGCGCGCCCGCATGGCGGCCTGGTAGTCACGCACCAGGGCTGTCTTGGCGCGAGTGGGATCGGGCATGACCATGGTGAGGGCCAGCCCACTGCCCGCATCGCCCAGCTGCTTGAGACCTTCACTGGTCAGCGTCACGCTCAGGCCCGCCATGAGCACACCGGGGTTGTTCGTCTTGAGCCCGCGTACCAGTTCCACCGAAACGGCACCCGCCGTGGCCAGCAACACGGCGGCAGGTCGGGCCTGGCCCACCTTGGCCAGCACA
Organism: uncultured Acidovorax sp.; assembly: GCF_964021665.1. Lineage (NCBI taxonomy): Bacteria > Pseudomonadati > Pseudomonadota > Betaproteobacteria > Burkholderiales > Comamonadaceae > Acidovorax > uncultured Acidovorax sp. Next base: position 2,877 of record NZ_CAXIAK010000026.1, on the reverse strand, counting down.
TCGCTCAGGTTCTTGCCATCGGTGGCCAATGCGACTTGCACCAGAGGCTTGAGGCCTTGCTCCGCCAGGAAACGGGTGGAATCCTCCAACATTTCGCGGCCGTAGGCGTTGTCCAGGTAGACGACGCCGATGTCCTTGAGGCCCATACCGGCCAGACGTTGCACCAGGCGGCGTACTTCGTCGGTATAGCTGGCACGCACATGGAACACGTTGCGGGCGCCCTTGCGCAGGGACGAAGCCCCGGTGAATGGCGCCACATACGGAATGCCCGCGTCCTCAATCATCGGCAGAATGCCCGCGTTGTTGGGCGTGCCCACGCAGGACATCAGCGCAAAGGCACTGCCCTGGCTGATCATCTGCTGGACGTTTTCGGTGGTGCGCTGCGGCACGTAGCCATCATCCAGGATCTGCAGTTGCACCATGCGGCCGTGGATGCCGCCGCGCGCGTTGATCTGCGCCAGCGCAGCTTCTGCGCCTTGCTTGATGTCGCGCCCGAACCCGGCCAGGGGGCCCGAGAGGGAAGCCGAGCACCCAATCGTCAGGCTCTTGCTGCTAATGCCTGCGTCTTGCGCAAAAGCATGGCGCACCAGCGCAGGGGCAGCCAGACCAGCGGCCAGGCGAGGGGCAATAGTGACAAATTGGCGACGCTGCATAAAAAACAAACTCCCGAGAATTCAACGCAAAGGCTCGCCCCCTTTTTGGAGCAACTGATCAGTGTACGTGGGGGGTTTCCCCTCGCACCACCGAGCCAACCCTTAGAACCTGTTCACAGTCTTTTTGGAGATTGCATTGGAGTGCAATCGGGATGAGTGGATGCAACGGATGCGCCGCATGGGCTGGTGCCCATGCAAGCAGCCGGGGCGCCAAAGCTCCAAGTTCATCGGCCCGATTTCACTCCAACCCTTCGGGCAAGCGGCTTGCCGGGCGGTCTGCGGTGTTACACCGCTTGCCAATAGCACGGGCCACCTTGGATGAATGTGGGCCGCGCGCTGCGCCTAGCAGCCCATCCCCGCAAGACACTTGTGCAACTCCAAAAAGACTGTGAACAGGTTCTTCGAGCCTGCTGATAATCTTTGCGTCGCCCCGGCACATTCACTGCGGGCGTCTGTCCTTTCATCCCCCTCGCTGGAGCCCTACACACCATGTCCATCTGGAAGAAACCCATCTCTGTTGAACAACTGGCCGCGAGCGGCGCCAACACTGCCGTCAGCCACCTGGGGATCGAATTGACGGAAGTGGGCGACGACTTCCTGCGGGGCCGCGTGCCGGTGGACGAGCGCACGCGTCAGCCTTTCGGGCTGCTGCACGGTGGAGTCAGCGTGGTGCTGGCTGAAACCCTGGGTTCCATGGGCGCCTTTTATGCCAGCCCTGAGGGCCACCGCGCCGTGGGGCTGGACATCAATGCCAACCATTTGCGTGCCGCTACCAGCGGCTGGGTCACCGGCACGGCCCGCCCGGTGCACATTGGCCGCACCACACAGGTGTGGCAAATCGACATGGTGAACGATGCGGGTGAGCTGACCTGCGTGTCACGCATCACCATGGCCGTGCTCGCACCCAAAGGATGACGCGCTGGGGCCTCGCCCCTGCCGCCCCATGCAACAAAGCCCGCAGGCCGAAAGGTCTGCGGGCTTTGTTTTGCCATGTGCCGCCTGGGGCGGCAATAGATCAGTGTTCGCCTTGAACGGTCTGGCCAGCCTTGTGGGCCGCAATGGCTTCGGCGCGAACTTCAGCACGGCTGCGGGCGCTGTTCACGGCGGCAGCGCTGTAGGCCACGTCAGAACCTTCTGCATCGTGGGGCATGGCGCCGTTGGCACGCGCTGCTTGCAAGTCAGCGATCACGGCCTGGCGGGTCAGTGCGCTGGCGGTGGATGCTGCAGCGGGGTAGTTGGAGTTGTCACCGAAGGCACCGGAAGACTGGGCATGGGCGGCCACAGAGCCCAGGGCAAACAAGGAGAGAGCGGCGATAGTGCGGAAGTTCTTCATGATCAAAATCCTGTCTTACAGATCAACATTCAGATGCCGGCCCCGGCACTCCACTTTCACGGAAGCTGCCGGTTTCGACCTGCGTCGATGAGTGGCAGTTGAACGTGTCGCTCATCGATGGGAGTGACTGTATCTAGGGTTAGTACGGGGATAAACCGCCTCGCGCGGAACCAAATGTTCACCAAACCGAAACAATTCATCAGGAACTTTTTGATTCGATCCATTTTCAACATGGATAAATACCCACCTCCACTGCGGGCAACAGGGCTGTGGTAGGTCCTGCCAGCCATGCAAAGTCAGTGGCGCGCCGTTGCAACCCACCGCAAGACAGACATGCGAGAGCATGTGGAGACAAAGCACTGCAGCCGGCCCAGAAAGACAAGGCATACGCATCGAACTGAATGAAAAACGCCTTCCCGTGCAACCAGCGCACGGGGTGGCGTGATTCACATCAGCCAGTCGCTCTGGCACCTAAAAACGCCCCACCAAAGAGACCCCGATCAGCGGGGCCGTCTTGAAACTCTGCTTCTTGATCAAATTGCCGGAGGCATCTTCCAGCCGCAGCGTGCAGCCCACCACGGCACCGCCGTACAGGTGCAGCGCCATTTGCGGGCCTAGATTGCGCGTGACGCGCAAGAACAGCCGCACCCCGCTTTCCTCACCCACACCCCCGACACCATGGCGCCCCAGACCCGGGACTCGCTGTTGCTGGCACTTTTCTCGCCAAACCAGTCCACAGAAGGGGCGACGGTCAGGCTCCAGTCGTTGGACAAAGCCCATGACACCGGCACCGATACGCCGTAGCGCCGCACGTCGCCCCAGGTGGTGGAAGCGCCACCGCGCGCGGGTGGCCGAGCGCCTGTCCCCCCAGGCCTGGTTCACCACCCTGCC
>NZ_CAXIAK010000025.1:0-43457 GCF_964021665.1 uncultured Acidovorax sp. | reverse complement strand
TGGCGCGGGCAGCGAGTACCATTATTTGATGCTTACTTTTGAGACACCACACTAGGTCGGGGCATCAACACGCCGTCCAGTTCAATTGACATTCGCTGGAGCACGATATGGATTGGGGCAACCCTGCCCCGCTGTCTTATCCCGCGAATGTCAAAGGGATCCCGGCCTGAAGTGAGGCAGCTCGACTCAAGCAAGCGAAAAATTCACCCTCGCCTTTTGTGTCTTGCCAAGAAGACCCGTCATATCGATAGTGGTATCCGCCCGATCTAGCAGCCATCCAGATCTCGTGAAGAGGTTTTTGCAGATTGATCACGATTTGGGTTCGGTTGGGAAAGGTCAAAGTGATCATTCCTCCGGACCGCTGGTTATCAATATCGGCATCAGAGGCCTCATTGATGTCATCGCAGCTACGCTCTACCGCAAGCAGAAGCTTCTCCGCAAGATCCATGAATTCAAGATCAGTCATTACAATTTGCATATGTTGAAAGCAGCCCAAATTCTAGTGAGTGCGCTTGTCCTTGCTGGCAGTGCGGCAGCCTTGGTCGGATGCGGGCAGCGCGGGCCCCTTTATTTACCGAGTACTCCCGAGGCTCAAAAGCGAGCAACGTTGCCCGAGACACTGAACCCCGCCTCATCCGAACCAAGAGAAAAAACCAAGTAACGATTTCTGTGCGAACTAGGGTCGTACAGCCTCTCCTGAGGTGAAGATTCGATGAAACTGTTGACGTGGTGCCCCCCGGGGTTTGAACTTCAACTGAACAGATTCGAACTGAATTGCTGTGGCTGCTTGCATCGCAGAAGTTGGTAGCTGATCGGCATGAAGAGTCTTCTGAGACTGGATAGGCGAACCGATCACAATCAACGCAAGTGACACAGATTGAGCTATAAACCGGCATCTCAACACTTTTAAATCACAGAGCATCTATGAACCGCGCAGAACTCGTTGAAATCCTCGCCTCCAAGAATGACCTGTCCAAGGCAGCCGCCAATGCTGTACTGGAAACGCTGATCGACTCCATTCAAACAGCAGTCAAGAAGGGCGATGCTGTCCAACTCGTGGGATTTGGTACTTTCAAATCTGCGAAGCGTGCAGCACGCACAGGCAAGAATCCTTCCACTGGCGCCGCCCTGAAGATTCCTGCGACCACTGTGCCTAAGTTTGTGGCGGGTGCGAAGTTCAAGGCAGTGGTGGACCCGAAAGCAGCCAAGCGCAAAGCAGAGAAGGCAGGCAAATAAATCTCTGCAGCATTGCTAGCGATATGCAACCGCCAATGCCTAACCGCATTGGCGGTTTTTTATTGCCCGGCAGCCCAGGCAAGCCTCATGTGAAACAGAGATGCATCAGCTACCTGCCAGAGCGTCATCGCTTTGGTCTATGGCATGCCTCGCATGGCCGAGAAAAGCGTGAGAAACCGCTCTGTGTCTTGATCATCCAAAGCCCATCGCCGTTTGAATGCGCTTGATTGGGAGGTTTTCGTGATTGAACCTTCCGCGAGGCCGGCAGTGCGAGCCCGCATGGGCACTTTGCGAAAGCAATTGGACGAGTTGTTCCAGCGCCTGGAGCCTATGCTCCAAAGCAACGAAGGGCGGGCATTGTTTGTTGAAATGCGTACCCGTAGGCTGGCCTATGTGGCGGCCTTCACTGCAGCGGCAGACATGCAGGAATCCGATGCGGCGGCCGCCAACCAACTGCTCACGCAGAAAGTTCTCCCAGCGATTGACGCATTGGCGCAGCCCATCACGCAACTCAAAGCGTTGCAACTGAAGATTGCCAACGCGTCGGGGAGCCGACTGGAAGCACAGATGCAGCGCCAGAACCAGATCAACCTGGCCATTGGTGCGGTGGCGGTGATTCTGGTGGTAGTACTGGCAGGCTCACTGGTCAGGGCCATCATGCAGCCCTTGGAACACGCCATGAAGGTGGCGGCCACAGTCGCGCAAGGGGATCTGACCTTGCCCATCCGTACAGACGGAGACCACGAATTCACCCGGCTGCTGGAGTCGCTCAAGGCCATGCAAGGCCATTTATCCGCAACCCTCATGCGGGTGCAGGAGAACACCACGGAAGTGGCCTCGGCCTCATCCCAGATCGCGGCTGCGAACCTGGACCTGAGCGCACGAACCGAGGCCCAGGCCAGCTCACTGGAACAAACCGCAGCCTCAATGGAGCAAATTACTGCGTCCGTCCAAAGTAACCAGCAGATGACCCAGACGGCCAACCAGTTGTCGGCCACAGCCGCCAAGCACGCCAAGGACGTGGGCGAGCGTGTGCAAGAAGTGGTGGGAATGATTCGCGACCTGCACGAATCTTCGCAGCGCATCCGCGACATCACCAGCGTCATCGACGGCATCGCTTTTCAGACCAACATTCTGGCGCTGAACGCGGCCGTGGAGGCCGCACGCGCCGGCGAGCAAGGCAGGGGCTTCGCCGTGGTGGCCGCCGAAGTGCGCTCGCTGGCCAAGCGCTCGGCAGAAGCTGCGCAAGAAATCAAAACCATCATCCAGACGAACACCGAAAAGATGGATGCGGGCACAGAGCTGGCAGAAAAAGCTGGTACCGCAGTCCAGGAGGTGGTTACGTCGATTGAGCGAGTCAACGCCACTGCTGCCGATGTCGCCGTAGCCTCCCGCGAGCAATCCGATGGCATCGATCAAATCAGCCAGGCCGTCATGCAGCTGGATCAAGCCACCCAGCAAAACGCAGCCTTGGTAGAGGAAACCTCTGCCGCCACCAGCAACCTGGACGACCAGGTGCAATCACTCAAGCAGCAGATTTCACGCTTCCGCCTGGCCTGAGGCTCAGCGAACAAGGCTGCTTCGTCTGCGAGCGCTTGAACGAAGCCAGCCTTGGCGTAGAACGCCACCGTATTGCCCCTCCTCCATCAAAACCACTTTTTGAGTCGCGGCCGGGAAGTCCTCATAATGGCTGCGCAACCGAACTCTTCGCAGTGACCGACCATGCCAAAGCGTACCGATGCTTCCACCCGGGCTCCGCGAGCCTTGTGCCATGACTGAGCATCCCTTCCCCTACGAGGGCCCCGAGGAGTTACGCCAGCCCATCCTGACGGCGCTGCGCCGCGTGGTGGACCCTGAAGTGGCGCTGAACGTGGTCGATGTCGGTCTCATCTACGGCGTCACCGTGGCCGATGGCAAGCTGCATGCCCAGGTCACCATGACCTCTGCGGCGTGTCCGGTGACCGATGTGATCCTAGAGGACATCGAAACACAGCTGGACCGCGACATGCCACCCGAATTGTTGATAAAGGTCGAGCTGGTGTGGTCCCCGCCCTGGTCCACCGAGCGCATGAGCGAGCGGGCTCGCCGCTTCATGGGATGGTGACCCCACCTCCTCCCTCGGCACCCATGCGAACACGCGTCGCGCCCGCCAGGCCTCGCACGCTGGCGCCGCTGGTTCTGATCCTGGTAGCGCTGGCACTGGTGAGCGGCATCACCGGGGGCCTCGTTCGCGCTGGGGTGCCCCTGCCCTCCCTCTTCCCGCTTTCGGGTTGGGCGGGGCATGCCGCGGTGGTCCACGCGGGGCTGATGATTTGCGGCTTCATGGGCACAGTGATTGGCGTGGAGCGAGCCGTGGCCGTGAAATTGCGTGCGGCCTGGCTCGCCCCACTGGCATCTGGCGTTGGGGCCCTGTGCCTGCTGGTCAATAAGACCGACGTCGGCGCCGTGCTGTGGCTCGCCGCTGCCGTGTTCTTCACCGCCGTCAACGTTGTCGTTGTGCATCGTCAGCGGGCCGCGCACACCCTGCTGCTGCTCGGGGGGGCTTTGGCGTGGTTGATTGGCTGCGTGCTGTTTTTGCGCCGGCCTGGCGACGCTGCCAGCCTGCCCTGGTGGTTCGCCTTTCTGGTCATGACCATTGCTGCAGAACGCCTGGAGATGACGCGGCTGATGCGCAGGCGCCCTGGTGCCAACGCATCGCTTTGGCTGCTGCTGGGGTTGATGACACTGGGCGCTGCGTTGACGAGTTTTTCGGTGCGCATAGGCGGCGTGTTGTACGGCCTGTCGCTGCTGCTCCTGGCGCTGTGGCTGGGCGTGTTTGACATCGCACGCCGCACGGTGTTTGCCCACGGGCTGGCCCGCTACATGGCCGTGTGTCTGCTCGGGGGCTACGCCTGGCTTGCGGTTGCAGGCTGGGCCTGGACGGGCACCACGCTCGGTTTGCCCCTGCGAGACATGGCCCTGCATGCACTCGGGCTGGGCTTCATTGTGAGCATGATGCTGGGGCATGCCCCGGTCATCCTTCCTGCCATTGCACGCATCAAAATTGAATTCGGTAAGTTCTTCTACCTGCCCTTGGTGGCCTTGCACCTGTCACTGATCGTGCGCCTGGTCTGGGGTCTGGATGACCCGCACTGGCGCGCCACGGGGGCGCTGCTGAACACGGGTGCCATGGCGCTTTTTGCCGCCACCATGCTGGGGGGAGCGCTGTTGTGGCGAGTGCGTCACGCGCGTGCGGGTAACGACGGCGAATAAACACGACCAGCACGACACCACACTCCACTCCCGCTGCAAGCTCCCCCCTTAAAAAGCGCAGTCTTCACGCCCCCACCAGGCTGTTGATCTGCGCTTGTTTGCGTGACATGTCGTCATCAGAGTCGGCAACCCGTGCTGACTGAACCAAGCACCGATGCCGATGGCCTCAGACCGACCGACTTCGGACAAATTGCGCTGTGAACTGCATTGGCCCAGGGTAAAACCCGGCGGATCGCCCACCCCGGGCTCGGTACTGGTGTGGCGAATCAGCAGTACACCGCCCTCACGCGCCATCACGGCAACAGACGGCGCCGATGGCGCACCAAAGGCGGCACGCCCCAGAACACACAACCCCGATCCGATCAGCCATGCGCGTCGATCCATTTTTCCTGCCTCCAGCGTTGGGGCCTCAAAACAACCTGGCATCGCCGATCCGCATCTGCCTGATTGAGGGCCCAGCTCAGGATTGAATATCAACCGACCAATTTTTGCCGTCAGGGGAGCCGCAAATCCATACCAAGCTTCCAGGAAAGGCCGAACGTGAAGGCCAACACACACAAAAGCGCCAGCATGAAAATGGCGAAAAACTTGCTGCCCCTGCGTATCAGGGCGCGCCTGTCCATCACCTTGTTGCCCTGGTCGTAATGCCACTTGATGGCAAAAAACATGCAGGCGCCGAAGATGAGAACCTTGAACGTCAGGAAGGCTACCGGGACCCAATCAATCATTTTGAGAAACTCCAATGGTTCGCACCAAATAACTTCATAAACAGCGAGCTCGCATCCATGCGACCTTGCGTCCTGCTCTGCCAGAGCGCGGGCACTGTGAAGTCGTAACCTCACCTGTGACACCTTGTTGCTGCCCAATAGCCACAGCGCAGCAAATAGCGTTCGTTAGCGGAATGCTTCCAACATCAAGTTCGGCTGGCGGACTGCACGGTCTGCCTGAATCGTCAAGACTCCTACAGTGCAAAACAGCCTTGCGGCTCAGTGAACCCGTAGCACCTCAAACTGCTGCTGGTGGGGAGAGACCTGTATCGAGACCTCATCACCCTCGCATTTACCCAACATGGCCTTGCCCAAAGGTGCTTCGCTGCTGATGACCTGAACGAGGTGAGCCCCGCTCACCAACTTCATGCTGCCTCCTTCCGGGCCGAGAAAAAGCTGCAGCTGCTTATCGTTTGCATCAATCAAGCAAACCAACGCACCGATTTGTATGCCTTGATTGGCGTCATAGGGGCGCGGATGGAACTGGCGCCAATGGGCCATCGCATGGCGGATGGCTTCCGCGCGCCGAGCTTGGCCGGTCGCAAGGTAAGCGGCTTCGAGTCCCAACGTGTCGTATTTGTTCTCGGCGATGTTTTCTTCGTGGGTCGCCGCCTCATGGGCCACTCGCACTGCCTCTTCGACTTTCAGCAGGTCCTCGGCCAGTCGCTCCAGCACTTGCTCCCGCAGCAAGAATTTATCCATGATGAAAGATAGGCATCCCAAACAAGCGAAGGCAACTCGTAATTATGAAGGGCTCCGCCCGACGTCGATACTTGGGTTGGCAGACTGGGATGGAAACGCTTCTGTCATCCCAAAAGCTGAACATTAACTTCGGGCGTCTGCTTCAATGAGGCAAGCTCGAGACTTCGAATAGAGTGCAGCGCCATCAATGCTGCGCCCTGCGCCAGCGATGTCTCATTGATGTTGGGGCAGGAATGATGGCGCGAGTACTAGGAACTGGCTCCTTTTTACGGAGATCGTGCTGTTACCCGAATGAGCCACTCGCGGTGCCAGCCGGGCGCACAACGGCCACATCCCAAGTTAGGTACAAAACTTGCTTGGTCTTGCAAATGCAGACCTATCACGCCCACCTGAGACTTACCCCGCACCCGTCCGACGTGGCATCCCGATACCCATGAGCTGGCGCGCCTGCTTGGAGCTGCACTACAGCTTGGAATCAGCGCGCACCGTTGCCCGCTATCGCCATGACGGGCCGCTGCGCGTGCTGCGGAGCCTCTACCCCGAGGGCGACACCGTTTGCCACAACGTACTGGTCCATCCGCCGGGCGGTCTGGTGGGGGGCGACACGGTGGAGACCCAGGTTTCGGTGGCGCCCGGCGCGCACGGTCTCGTCACCACACCCGGCGCCACCCGTTTCTACCGCTCGTTGGGCGAGCCGGCCCGTCAGCGCGTGCACGCCCGGCTGGAGGCTGGCGCACGGCTGGAGTGGCTGCCGCTGGAGGCCCTGGCCTATAACCAATGCCAAGCTGAGAACTGTGCGGTGTTTGATCTTGCCCCAGGTGCCGAACTGCTGGGCTGGGATATCACCGCGCTAGGCCTGCCCGCGGCAGACCAGCCTTTTGCGGAGGGCTGCTTCACCCAGCATCTGGAGGTGCCGGGCGTCTGGCTGGAGCAGGGCCGCATCGCGGCCGACGACCTTCGGCTGCTCAATAGCCCGCTGGGCCTGGCCGGCCAGCGCTGCCTGGCCACGCTTTTCTTCATAGCAGGCACGCCCATCGAGCGCCAGCGCCGCGACTTCGCGCTCGACGCTGTGCGCCGGGTGATCGACGCGCATCCCTTGCGGCTCAGCGCCGGCGCTACCAGCCCGCATCCACAGGTGCTGGTGCTGCGGGTACTGGCACCGCTGGTTGAACCGGTACTGGAACTGTTGCGCCCGGCCCGTGCAGCGTGGCGCCAAGCACTGTGGCAGATGGACGCTGTGGCACCTCGGGTCTGGGCGACCTGAGCTTGTTGCGGCACGATGCGACCGATGGAGCTCTGGACTCCCCGGCTCAGGCGTCCTGCAGCAGGCTGCTCGCGATCGCCGCTGCCGCCGTTCGCGTTTCCACCCCGAGCTTCTCGAAGATGTGCTCCAGGTGTTTGTTCACCGTGCGCGGGCTCATGCCGAGGATGTCGGCGATGTCGCGATTGGTCTTGCCCTTGGCGAGCCACGAGAGCACCTCGGTCTCCCGTGGTGTGAGGACTGCACCACTCAGGCGTTTGTGTGCCGCATTCACTGCGGGACCGCCCTGGCGCAACAGGATCATGGTCTCGCCCGGGCCGGTCTGCCCTAGGTATTGGGCCTGCAACTGGCTGCCGTTGGGCAGCGGGGTTAGCGTTTCACCCTGAGTGATGGCAGCCTGCAGCCAGCCCTTTAGCGGCGTCGCATCGTCCTGCGGGCCCAGCGCTTCTTCCAGCCAGTGCATGGCCTGCGGCGAACGCCAGGCGATGCGACCCTGGCTGTCGAGCAACACTACACCGAGTCCGGCCACATCCACCGCCTCGCGAGCCAGCCGGCTGACATGCGCATTGCGCAGGTGGGTAGCCAAGCGTGCGAGCACCTCGGGAATCTTCAGCGGCTTGACCACATAGTCCACTCCGCCGCTGGCAAACCCTTCAACGATTTGTTCAGTCTCGGCCAAGCCAGTCATGAAGATCACCGGTACGTGGGCCCAGGAGGGTTCGGACTTGAGGCGGCGGCACAGAGCAAAACCGTTCTCGCCGGGCATGATGGCGTCGAGCAGCACTGCGTCGGGCACGGCCATCTCGAAACGTTCCAGCGCCTCGATAGCGTCGCGCGCCACCAGCACGGTGTAGCCTTCGATTGCCAGCGCATCGCAAAGCATGCGCAGGGTGTCGGGCGCGTCGTCCACCACCAGCACGACGCTGGAGACTGCAGGCGGCATGACGGGTTCAGCTTTCATCTTCGGTTTCTTTCAGACGTTCGATCAGGGCAGAGAAATCAAAACGGTCCACATGCACCGTCAGGCTTTGCAGCACTTCCGCAATCGCCGGCTCCTGCTCGGCACTGCTGCGCAGCAGGCCACGCAAGCCACTGGCATTGCCCATGCGAGCCAGGCCGATCAGACGGTGGCGCAGTTCATCTGGCAGCGGCAACTTGTCTGCCGACTCCCGCGTCACCGATGGGACTTCAGGAGTGTGCGGCAGGTCGCTCTCGTGCACCCACTCCAGCTGCAGGACCCGAGCCAGCAGGTCCAGCAGCTCGGACTCGATCACTGGCTTGCTCACGAAACCCTGGCAGCCAACGGCTTCCAGCAACTCGGGTCGGTTCTCGAACGGGTCAGCCGAGACGAAGATGATCGGCAAGTCAGGCCCAACATTGCTGCGGATGAGTTGCGCGGTCTGCCAGCCGTTGAGGTCGTCCATGTTGATGTCGAGCAGTACCGCATCGGGCCGGTGCTGCTGCAAAATCTCCAGGCATTCGCGGCCGCTGGCTGCCTCGCGCATGATGAAGCCCAGCGGCAGCAGCAGACTGGCCAGCAGCTGCCGCTGGATGGGCTGGTCGTCCACCACGAGCAAGGTGCGGCGAGGGTCGAGGTAGCCGACGATGGGACGCAGGTGGCGCAGGGTACGTGCGACCGGGGCCTTGATCTCGCGCAAATACAGGCGCACGCTGAAGGTGGTGCCCTGGCCCACGGCGCTGCGCAGTGTGAGCTCACCGCCCATGAGGCTGGTGAGCAGACTGGTGATGGTCAGGCCCAGGCCGGTGCCCGCTTCGCTGGCACGCCGTCCGGCGCTGCCGCGCTCGAAGGGCTGGAAGATGCGCTCCTGGTCTTGCGGGGCGATGCCGATGCCAGTGTCTTCCACCTCGAAGCGCACCACTTCGTGTCGGCAGTCCACGCGCAGCACGACAGCACCCCGGTTGGTGAAGCGCACGGCATTGCCCAGCAGGTTGATGAGGATCTGGCGCAGGCGCTTGGCGTCGGCTTGCACCCAAGCGGGTACGCGGCCCTGGGTTTCGAGGCGGAACGCGAGGCCCTTGCCCTCGGCCTGGGGCTGCACCATGCGCGCGAGTTCGGAGAGGAATTCCTGGAAGGGCAGCGGCGCTGGGTCCAGCCTCAGGCGGCCGGCCTCGATGCGGGCCAGGTCCAGCAGGCCGTCGATCAGTGCGTGCATGTGCTGTCCGCTTTGCTGGATGGTCGTGACGGCCTCGCGCGCGCTGCCCTGAAGCTCGCCGCTGCGCAGCAGGATTTGCGAATAGCCCAGGATGCTGTTGAGGGGCGTGCGCAGCTCGTGCGTCATACCGGCCACGTAGCGCGTCTTGGCCTGACTCGCGTTCTCGGCCACCTCCTTGGCGCTTTGCAGCGCGGCGTCGGTGCGCTGGTGGGCGTCGATTTCCTTTTGCAGCAACTGGGTCTGTCGCTCGGATTCGTCGTGCGCCATGCGCCGACTTTCGTTGGCCAGCACCAGCCACCAAGCCCACACCGCGGCCAGCAGAGCAAGCAGCGAAAACACCTTGACGAAGGGGCCACGCAACGCGTCTGGCGGCGCGGCCAGGCTCTCCTGCATGTAGACCACACCCAGCACAAAGGCCATGACGGCGCAAAAGGAGAGGAAGACCGTGAAGTACTGGCCGACGCGGAAGTTGAAACGGTTGTTCAGGCTGGGGGGCAGGATGGCTGCGAGCGCGGCGCGCACCTGGTCGGCCGCGCGCGCCTGGGTCTTGCAGCGATCATGGCAGCGTGATTCAAGCGAACAGCACAGCGAGCAGATCGGCGCACCGTAGGCCGGGCAGGCGGCCATGTCGGTGCTCTCGAACGGGTTTTCGCAGACGCTGCAGCGCACGAGTTCACCGACCTGCCAGGGCGAAGGATCGCGGCGCGCAAGGTAGTAGCGCCCCCGGGTGGCCCAGGCCAGCAGCGGCGCCGTGACCATGGCGGTGAAGAGCGCGATAAAGGGCGCGAAGGCGGCTGCGTATTCGCCCAGCCAGCCGAAGTGGGCCACAACCGAAAGCACCACGGCCAAGCCCATCGCGCCCAGGCCCACGGGGTTGATGTCGTAGAGGTAAGCGCGGCGAAACTCCACGCCCTTGGGGCTCAGGCCCAGCGGCTTGCTGATGACCAGATCCGCCACCAGCGCGCCCACCCAGGCGATGGCCACGTTGGCGTAAAGGCCCAGCACGCGCTCGAGCGCGCCGAAGACGCCCAGTGTCATCAGCAGCATGGCGATGATGACGTTGAACACCAGCCAGACCACGCGGCCCGGGTGGCTGCGCGTGAGCCGCGCGAAGAAGTTGCTCCATGCCAGTGATCCAGCATAGGCGTTGGTGACGTTGATCTTGACCTGCGAGATCACCACGAACAGCACCGTGAGCAGCAGCGCAGCCGTGGGGTCGCTCAGCGAGCGCAGGTAGCCCACCAGGTACATCTGCGTGGGTTCGGCCGCGTGCAGCGGCGATGTGCCGTACTGCAGAGCGACGAATGCCAGAAAAGCCCCGCCCAGCATCTTGAGCATGCCCGGCAAGATCCAGCCCGGGCCTGCCACGAGCACTGCGCCCCACCAGCGCCAGCGGTTGGCCGGGGTGCGCGCAGGCATGAAGCGCAGGTAGTCCACCTGCTCGCCGATCTGCAGCACGAGCGCGAAGGTCACCGCAGCGGCGGCGCCGAACATCAGCGGCTCAAAGTCGCTGCTGCCCGAGGTCAGGCCGGACAGGCCGGTGAACTGCACGTAGAAATCGGGCTGGGCCAGCGCGAACCATGCGAAGGGCCACAGCAACAGCACCACCCACAGCGGCTGGGTCCAGGTCTGCAGACGGGAGATGAAGGTGATGCCGTGCAGCACCATGGGGATGATGACCAGCGAGGACAGTACATAACACCACACCAGCGGCCAGTCCAGCACGAGCTGCAGCGCCAGCGCCATGATGGACGCCTCCAGGGCGAAGAAGATGAAAGTGAAGCTGGCGTAGATGAGCGAGGTGACGGTAGAGCCCAGGTAGCCGAAGCCAGCGCCGCGCGTGAGCAGATCCATGTCCAGCCCGTAACGTGCCGCATAGACGGCGATGGGCAGACCCGTGAGGAAGGTGACCAGCCCCATGACCAGGATGGCCCAGAGCGCGTTGGAAAAGCCGTAGTTCAGCGCGATGGCGCCGCCGATGGCCTCCAGCGCCAGAAAGGACACGCCGCCAAGGGCGGTGTTGGCCACGCGCAGCTCGCTCCATTTCCGTGCACTCTGGGGCGTGTAGCGCAGCGCGTAGTCCTCCAGCGTCTCGTTGGCTACCCAGGAGTTGTAGTCGCGGCGGATGCGAAAGATCTTTTGTGGTGCGTGGTTCATGCCTGCGCTTTTTTGGTGCATGCACTGTCAATACCAGTGCACACGCAAGAACCGTACTCAGCGGTGTGCGCATCCCGCGTACGTCAATTGACGTATGGGCCGTGGAGAGGGTTGTCCCTAATCTCAAGGCCGTGGTGACGCCGTGTCGCCCAGCACCTCCCGCAGGTGTTCTTGGTTCCCAACTCTTCTCTTCAGGAGTGCCCCATGAAAGACCAGACCGATCCGTCCCTGCTCCACCCGTCTGCTGCCGCCGACCTGCAGCGCCGCCGCCTTCTGCAGGCCATGGGCGCCATGTCCGTGGTCGGTCTGCCCGGCATAGCCATGGCCCAGCAGTTCCCCACCGCCAAGGTCAACACGACCAAGCTTGCCGTGACCGACACCGAGGTGGTGGTAGGCCAGTTGCACTCGTCTTCCGGCACCATGGCCATTTCCGAAACCGGTTCCATCCAGGCCGAGCAGCTGGCCATTGACCAGATTAACGCCATGGGTGGCATCCTGGGCCGCAAGATCCGCGTCATCAAGGAAGACGGCGCCTCCGACTGGCCAACCTTCGCCGAAAAATCGAAAAAACTGCTGGTCAACGACCACGTGGCCGCGGTCTTCGGTTGCTGGACCAGCGCCTCGCGCAAGGCCGTGCTGCCGATCTTCGAGAAGGAAAACGGCCTGCTCTACTACCCCACCTTCTACGAAGGCCTGGAGCAGAGCAAGAACGTGATCTACACCGGCCAGGAAGCCACGCAGCAGATCATCTACGGCCTGGACTGGGGCGCGAAGGAGAAAAAGGCCAAGACCTTCTTCCTGGTGGGCTCCGACTACATCTGGCCGCGTACCTCGATGAAGATCGCGCGCAAGCACATCGAGAGCGTGGCCAAGCTGGGCAAGGTGGTTGGCGAGGAGTACTACCCGCTGGGCAACACCAACTTCAACTCACTGATCAACAAGATCAAGGTGGCCAAGCCGGACTGCATCTTCGCAGCCGTGGTGGGCGGCTCCAACGTGGCGTTCTACAAGCAGCTCAAGGCCGCCGGCATCACCGGCGACAAGCAGTTCCTGCTGACGCTGTCGGTCACCGAGGACGAGATGACGGGCGTGGGCGGCGAAAACTTCGCCGGCTTCTACAGCTCGATGAAGTACTTCCAGACCCTGGACAACGAGAACAACAAGAAGTTCGTCGAAGCCTTCAAGGCCAAGTACGGCAAGGACGCCGTCATCGGCGACGTCACGCAGGCAGGCTACCTGGGTCCCTGGCTGTGGAAAGCCGCCGTCGAGAAGGCAGGCAGTTTCGACATCGACAAGGTGGTGGCCGCTTCGCCAGGCATCGAGCTCAAAACCGCACCCGAAGGCTATGTCAAGGTGCACCAGAACCACCACCTGTGGAGCAAGTCGCGCATCGCCATGGGCAACAAGGACGGCACCTTCAAGGTGGTATCCGAGTCGCCCAACCTGATCGAGCCCGATCCGTTCCCGAAGGGCTATCAGTAAGCAGGAATCCCCGCGAGGGGGTGTCGGCGGCGGCCTTCGTTGCAGCAACGGATGGCCGCCACCCTTGTTCTCAGACAGACAGGTGATGCCATGGAATTTTCGGAAATGCTCAACATCGCCCTCATGCAGGGCTTCGCAGGACTCAGTCTGTTCTCGGTGCTGCTGCTCATGGGCCTGGGCCTGGCCATCATCTTCGGCCAGATGGGCGTGATCAACATGGCCCACGGCGAGTTCATGACCATCGGCGCCTACACGGTCTTTCTCTTCTCCACGCTGACAGAGAAATTCGCACCCGGCTTCATGCCCTACTACTTCCCGCTGTCCATCGGTGTGGCCTTCATCTTGGCCTTCATCGCCGGTTGGCTGGTGGAATGGGGGCTGATCCGCTTTCTCTACAAGCGCCCGCTGGACACGCTGCTGGCCACCTGGGGCCTGAGCCTGGCCATCCAGCAGGTGTTCCGTTCAGCCATCGGTCCCAAGGAAGTCAGCCCTGCGCTGCCCGAATGGCTCATGGGCTCTTGGGCTCCGGCCCCGGGGTTGGACATTCCGATCAACGGCCTGTTTGTGCTGGGCCTCACGCTGCTGGTCACCTGCGGCGTTCTACTTGCCCTTTACAAGAGCCGCTGGGGCCTTCGGGTGCGCGCCACGGTGAGCAATCGCACCATGGCCAACGCCATCGGCATCAACACCAGCAAGACCGACCGCCTGACCTTCGCCATCGGTTGCGGCATCGCTGGTGTGGCGGGGGCAGCCTTCACCACCATCGGCTCCACGGGGCCGACCAGCGGCTCGCTCTACATCGTCGATTCCTTCCTGGTGGTGACTTTTGGTGGCGCCGCCAGCCTGCTGGGCACAGTGGCATCCGCCTTCGGCATCGCGCAGATGCAGTCCATCAGCGAGTTCTTCATCAGCGGCTCCATGGCCAAGGTGCTCACGCTGTCGTTGATCGTCGTGATTCTGATGATCCGCCCGCAGGGCCTGTTCGCCAGCAAGGTGCGCCGCTGATCCTGCCCTCAATTCTGGAGTCCTACCATGAACAAGTTCACCGCATGGATCAACAGCAAGGGGCTGAGCAGCGTGCTCATCCTCGCCGTCGTGCTGCTGGTCCTCTTCCCGCTCGCCTTCGACATCTTCCGTCTCAACCTGGTGGGCAAGTACCTGACCTACGCCTTCGTGGCGCTCGGTCTGGTCATGCTCTGGGGCTATGGCGGCGTGCTGAGCCTGGGCCAGGGGGTCTTCTTCGGCCTGGGCGGCTATGCCATGGCCATGTTCCTCAAGCTGGAGGCTTCCGACCCCGAGAGCACCAAGATCCAGTCCACGCCCGGTATTCCAGACTTCATGGACTGGAACCAGCTCACAGAGCTTCCCCTGTGGTGGCAGCCCTTCGAACACCTGCCCTTCGCGATGATTGCCGTTGTCGCCATTCCCACGCTGCTGGCTTTCATCATCGGTTATGCCATGTTCAAGCGACGCGTGGGCGGTGTGTACTTCGCCATCATCACCCAGGCGGTAGCGCTGATCCTCACGGTGCTCATCATCGGCCAGCAGGGCTACACGGGTGGCGTTAACGGTATGACCGACCTCAAGACGCTGCTGGGCTGGGACATCCGCACCGACAGCGCCAAATACATCCTCTACTACGTCTGCGCCCTGCTGCTGCTGGGCAGCATCGCACTGTGCCTTTGGGTGCAGAAGAGCAAGCTGGGCACCCTGCTGCTGGCCATGCGCGACAAGGAAGACCGGGTGCGCTTCTCGGGCTACGACGTGGCCATGTTCAAGGTCTTCGTGTTCTGCCTGGCGGCAGCGCTCTCAGGCATTGGCGGGGCACTGTTCACGCTGCAGGTGGGCTTCATGTCGCCGTCTTTCGTGGGCATCGTTCCCTCGATCGAGATGGTGATCTACGCCGCCGTGGGCGGGCGCATGAGCCTGGTGGGGGCGGTCTACGGCGCACTGCTGGTGAACTTCGGCAAGACCTACTTCTCCGAGAGCTTCCCCGACCTCTGGCTGTTCCTGATGGCCGGGCTGTTCATCGGCGTGACCATGGCCTTCCCCGACGGGCTGGCTGGCGTGTGGGAGAAGAAAGTCAAGCCCTGGTGGGCGCGCAAGCAGGCCGAACGCCTGGCCATCCGCGCGGCCGTAGCGCGCGATGCTGCCACGCCGGCGACCCCCACTGACGACATCAACGCGCCGAGTACTGTGCGTCCGCTGCATGCCACCCCCACGGGCCAAAACGCCTGAAATCCCAGGAGTCCATCATGAGCAACACCGACTTCGCCGTGGCCATCGAAGACCTGACGGTCTCCTTCGACGGCTTCAAGGCCATCGACAGCCTGACCCTTTATATCGACAAGAACGAGCTGCGCGTGATCATCGGCCCCAACGGCGCGGGCAAGACCACGCTGCTGGACCTGATCTGCGGCAAGACCAAGGCCAGCAGCGGCAGCATCAAATTCAGGAACGAGGAACTCACCGGGCTGGACGAGCACATCCGCGTGCGCCGCGGCATCGGCCGCAAGTTCCAGACACCCTCGATCTACGAAAACCTCTCTGTCTTCCAGAACCTTGAAGTGTCTTACCCCGCAGGTCGCTCTGTCTTCGGCGCCCTCGGCTTCAAACGCACCGACGAGGTGAAGGCGCGCGTGCAGGTAGTGGCCGAGGAGATCGGCCTGGCCGACGCCCTGGAAATGGAATCTGGCCTGCTCTCGCATGGTCAGAAGCAGTGGCTGGAGATCGGGATGCTGCTGATGCAGGAGCCCGAGCTACTGATGCTCGACGAGCCCATTGCCGGGATGAGCGCCCGCGAGCGCGAGCTGACAGCCGAGCTGCTCAAGCGCATCTGCAAAGGCCGCTCTGTGATCGTGATCGAGCACGACATGGAGTTCGTCAAGCAGATCGCGCACAAGGTCACTGTGATGCACCAGGGAAAGATCCTCGCCGAGGGCTCCATGGAGGCCGTGCAGGCTGACCCCAAAGTGATCGACGTCTACCTGGGCCACTGATTTCACCGGAGAACACACCATGCTCAAAGTCACCGACATGTACACGGCCTATGGCCAGAGCGAAGCGCTGCACGGCATCTCCTTCGAAGGGCACAAGAACGAGACGGTTGCCATCATGGGCCGCAATGGCATGGGCAAGACCACGCTGTTCAAGAGCCTCATGGGTGTGCTGCCTCTGAAGTCCGGTCGCATCGAAGTCGCGGGCCAGGACGTCTCGAAAGACGAAAGCTACAAGCGCGTCGCCAAAGGCATTGCCTACGTGCCTCAGGGCCGCATGATCTTCCCCACCCTCACGGTGGAGGAAAACATCCAGACCGGGCTGGAGAACTCCAGAACCAAGCAGATCCCGGACGAGATCTACGCGCTGTTCCCCGTGCTGTGGGACATGCGCCGACGCAAGGGCGGCAACCTCTCGGGCGGGCAGCAGCAGCAGCTGGCGATTGCCCGCGCTTTGGTGACCGACCCCAAGGTGCTGCTGCTCGACGAACCGACCGAAGGCATCCAGCCTTCCATCATCAAGGACATCGCCAAGGCGCTTAACGAGATCCGCAAGCTGCGCGAGATCACCATCGTTGTGTCCGAACAGGTGCTGTCCTTTGCCATGGACGTGGCCGACCGCCTGTTCGTCATCGAAGGCGGCCGCCTCGTGCACGAGACGCTGCGCGAGCAGACCGACGTCAACCGCATCAAGTCCTACCTCTCTGTCTGATCCATCCGTTTTCTTTCGTCCTCAAGGAGCATCGCCATGGCTGACACCCTCATCAAAGTTGATCTGACCCAACCCGCCCCGAGCAACCCGCTGGTGCACAACCGCTGGCACCCGGACATCCCGATTGCCGTGTGGGTCAAGCCAGGCGACGACTTCATCCTCGAGACCTACGACTGGACCGGCGGCTACATCAAGAACAACGACAGTGCGGACGACGTGCGTGACATCGACCTCACGACTGTGCATTACCTCTCAGGCCCAGTGGGCGTGCAGGGCGCAGAACCTGGCGACCTGCTGGTGGTGGACCTGCTGGACATCGGCGCCAGGGACGACAGCCAGTGGGGCTTCAACGGCTTTTTCAGCAAGCAGAACGGTGGCGGCTTTCTGACCGACCACTTCCCGCTGGCGCAGAAGTCGATCTGGGACTTCAACGGCATGTTCACCAAGAGCCGCCACGTGCCGGGCGTGGAATACGCAGGTCTGATCCACCCGGGCCTGATCGGCTGCCTGCCCGACAAGAAGATGCTCGACGAGTGGAACAAGCGCGAGGCAGAGTTGATCGCCACCGACCCCGACCGAGTGCCCGGCCTGGCCAACCCCCCCTTTGCGGCCACCGCGCACTGCGGCAAGGCCCAGGGAGATGTTGCCAACAGAGTGGCCGCCGAAGGCGCACGCACCGTGCCGCCTCGCGAGCACGGTGGCAACTGCGACATCAAGGACCTGTCGCGCGGCTCGCGCATCTTCTTCCCGGTCTATGTGGACGGCGGTGGCCTGAGCGTGGGCGACCTGCACTTCAGCCAGGGCGACGGTGAGATCACCTTCTGCGGTGCTATCGAGATGGCTGGCTGGGTCCACATGCGCGTCAACCTCATCAAGGGCGGCGTGGCCAAGTACGGCATCAAGAACCCGATCTTCAAGCCCAGCCCGATCACGCCGAACTACAAGGACTACCTGATCTTCGAAGGTGTCTCGGTCGACGAGCAAGGCAAGCAGCACTACCTGGATGTGACCGTGGCCTACCGCCAGGCCTGCCTGAACGCCATCGAATACCTGAAGAAGTTCGGCTACAGCGGCGCCCAGGCCTACTCCATCCTCGGCACAGCGCCGGTGCAGGGTCACATCAGCGGTGTGGTCGACGTGCCCAACGCCTGCGCCACGCTGTGGCTGCCAACCGAGATCTTCGACTTCGACATCAACCCCACGGCGGCCGGCCCGGTGAAGTTCATCGACGGCAGCGTGCAGATGCCAATCTCGCCCGACAAGAAGTAAGCCCCAGGAGCCCTGCATGCCCACCTATGACTACGCCTGTCCGGCCTGTGGCGGCTTCGAGGCGCTGCGCAGCCTGTCGCAGCGCGATGAGCCCTGCAGCTGCCCGGACTGCGGCACCGCTTCGACCCGCGTCTTCGTGGCCGCACCACGCCTGGCCTGCCTGAGCAGCGAGACGCGCCGCGCGCGCGAGACCAACGAACGGGCATCGCATGCCCCGCGTTCCTCGCGCGATGGCTCGTACGGGCGGCTCAAGCACCCGGCAGGGTGTGGCTGTTGCTCGACCAGCGGCAAGCGTGGGGCCACGGTGACGGCGCCCAATGGCGCCAAGGCCTTTCCTTCGAAGCGGCCCTGGATGATCAGTCACTAAGGGCTCACCCCCAGGCTGCGCAAAGGGCGTGTCGCTTCGCCCCCCCCCTTGCAGGGGGCGGACACCTGTGGCCCGGCTGAGCCGGTTCCACGGTGTCCCTCCGATCTGGAGTGGCAAACGGCCGGCGCGTGCAGCACCTGTTTTTGTATAGATGAATCGGAGCCAACAACCATGATCCACGGCGATATTTCCAGCAGCAACGACACCGTCGGCGTTGCCGTCGTCAACTACAAGATGCCACGCCTGCACACCAAGGCCGAAGTGCTGGCCAATGCGCGCAAGATCGCCGACATGGTGGTCGGGATGAAGCAGGGCCTGCCCGGCATGGACCTGGTGATCTTCCCCGAGTACAGCACCCACGGCATCATGTACGACGCCAAGGAGATGTACGACACCGCCGCCGCCGTGCCGGGCGAGGAGACCGCCATCTTTGCCGAGGCCTGCCGCAAGGCCAAGGTCTGGGGCGTTTTCTCGCTCACCGGCGAACGGCATGAAGAGCACCCGAACAAGGCGCCCTACAACACACTCATCCTGATGAACGACCAGGGCGAGATCGTGCAGAAGTACCGCAAGATCATGCCCTGGGTGCCGATCGAAGGCTGGTACCCCGGCAACTGCACCTATGTGAGCGAAGGCCCCAAGGGCCTGAAGGTCAGCCTCATCATCTGCGACGACGGCAACTACCCCGAGATCTGGCGCGACTGCGCCATGAAGGGCGCCGAACTCATCGTGCGCTGCCAGGGATACATGTACCCGGCCAAAGACCAGCAGGTGCTCATGGCCAAGGCCATGGCCTGGGCCAACAACAGCTACGTGGCTGTGGCCAACGCCACCGGCTGGGATGGCGTCTACAGCTACTTCGGCCACAGCGCGCTTATCGGCTTCGACGGCCGCACGCTGGGTGAATGCGGGGAAGAGGAAATGGGCGTGCAGTACGCAGCGCTGTCCAAGAGCCTGATCCGCGACTTCCGCAAGAACGGCCAGAGCGAAAACCACCTGTTCAAGCTGCTGCACCGTGGCTACACCGGCAAGATCAACTCCGGCGAAAGCGGGGATGACGCCAAGGGGGTTGCCGCCTGCCCGTATGAGTTCTACGGCAAGTGGATCAGCGACCCCGAAGGCACACGCAAGCAGGTCGAGTCGTTCACGCGCTCCACCGTCGGCACGGCCGAATGCCCGATCGACGGCATCCCGAACGAGGCCCCCAGCCACCGTTGAGTCGCTACCGCCGGCCCGGCACCCGAGCCGGCATGTCCCCAGTTGTCCCGAGGCTGCACCGTGTCTGCTCCTGCCCCTGTCTCCGATCCGCTCGCGGCCTACCGCATCACCGAAGCGCCCTACTACCGCCCGTGCAGTGGCGAGGTGGCGCTGTACCAGCACGCCTACGCGCACCGCCTGCCGCTCATCCTCAAGGGGCCGACCGGCTGCGGCAAGACACGCTTCGTGGAGTACATGGCCTGGAAGCTCGGCCGCCCGCTGGTGACACTGGCCTGCAACGAGGACATGACGGCGGCCGACCTGGTGGGCCGCTGGCTGCTCGACGCCGACGGCACGCGCTGGCACGACGGGCCGCTCACGCTGGCGGCGCGCCATGGCGCGATCTGCTACCTCGACGAGGTGGTGGAGGCGCGCCAGGACACCACGGTGGTCATCCACCCGCTGACCGACGCGCGCCGCATGCTGCCGCTGGACCGCAAGGGCGAGCTGGTGCACGCCCACCCGGACTTCCAGCTCGTGGTCTCCTACAACCCGGGCTACCAGAGCGCGGCCAAGGACATGAAGCCGTCCACGCGCCAGCGCTTCGCGGCGCTGGAGTTCGACTACCCCGACGCGACGGTGGAAACCGAGATCGTGGCGCACGAGGCTGGTATCGACGCCGCGCTGGCCGCGCAACTGGTCGGCGTGGCGCAGGGCTCGCGTGCGCTGCGCCAGCAGGGCCTGGACGAAGGCATCTCCACCCGTATGCTCATCTATGCCGGCATCCTGATCCGCGACGGCGTGGCCCCGCGCGACAGCTGCGAGATGACAATGACGCGCGCGCTGACCGACGACCCGGACCTGCTGGCCGCGTTGCGCCAGCTCGTGGATGCCCACTTCCCCTGAGCCGCGATGTACCGCGATGTACCGGGCCGACGCTGACACGCCCACTCTTGCCGCGCTGGGCCTGCTGCTCGGTGGCCTGAGCCGGCGCACGCTCACGCTGCAAACACTGGCCGGTGCCTCCCCATCGCCGTCTGCGGCTCCGCGCGCCGTGCTCAGTACGACGCACCTGCTGCTGCCAGCGGCGGTCATGCAGGATGCCACGCTGGCACGCGCCGCCATTGCCCACGCAGCGGCGCACCTGCTGTATTCGTCACCGGCCCAGGCTGCGGGCACGCTCAAGCCACTGGGCCTGGCCGTGGCGTCAATGATCGAGGATGCGCGCGTTGAAGCGCTGTTGATGCAACGCCTGCCCGGCGTGCGCCGCTGGTTCCTGCAGGCCCAGCCGGCGCACGACCCGCACGGGCTGGACGTGCCCAGCCTGCTGGCCCGCCTGGGCCGCGCGCTGCTCGACGGCCACTACGCCGACGGCAACCACTGGGTGCACAAGGGCCGCACGCTGTTTGCCGCCACCCGCCATGACCACGGTCTGGCGGACCACGCCGCCTTCCGGCGCCTGGCTTCCATCCTCGCCAACGACCTGGGCCAGATGCGCGTGCGGCTAGACCCGCAGCAGTGCGTGGTGCCGGCCACCTACCGCGACGACCATAGCTACCTCTGGCAGCACGGCGCCACGGCCGACGACACCACCGAAGCGCTGCAGGTACCCGCCGCGCCACCCCCGCCCGCCGACGCGTCAGCGGCCGACACTCCGCCAACCGATGCCAAAGAACAACCCATCGACGAGGGCATCTGCCACCTCTACCCGGAATGGGACTACCGCCTGCAGCGCGAACGCACCGACTGGTGCACCGTGCGCGAGGTCGTGCCCCCGGCCGCAACACTTCACGGCTTGCCGCCCGCAGCCGAGCCCGCCACGCCCTGGCGCAACCGGCGCCGTCTGAGCCGCAACCAGCGCCTGCGCCGGCAGTGGGAAGGTGAAGACCTCGATCTCGACGCCGCCATCGATGTGCAGGTGGAACGGCGCCTGGCGCTGGCACCCGATGGGCGGCTGTTCGTGCGCCCCGGCATCGAGGCGCCGCGCTGCAGCGTGCTGGTGTTGCTCGACCTGTCGGCCTCCACCGGCGACGTTGCCGCCGGCAGCACGCAGCCCTTGCTGGCCGTCGAGCAGCAGGCAGCGCTGCTGCTGGCGCGTGCCGCCCAGGCCGGGCACGACCGCATCGCCATCCACGGCTTTGCCTCCAACACCCGCGCTGCGGTGCAATACCTGCGGCTGCTGGACTTCGGCACGCCGCTGGATGCGGCGCACACCCAGCGCATCCTGGGCACCCGCGCTGCCGGGTCCACCCGCATCGGCGCTGCGCTGCGCCATGCCACGCGCTGCCTGCTGGCCGAGCCCGCCGGCCAGCGCGCCATCGTGCTCATCACCGACGGCGCGCCGTCGGACATCGACGTCTTCGACACCCGCTATCTGACCGAGGACGCCCGCGCCGCCGTCTTGGCCGCGCGGCGCCTGGGCGTGCAGTGCCATGGCCTGGTGGTTGACCCCGGGGCTGATGCCTACGCACGCCGCATCTTCGGCTGGCGCAACTACCGCGTGGCCAAGACCGCTGTGCAGTTGCCATGCCAGTTGGGCGAACTCTATGACCGGCTGGCGACGCTCTGAGCGCGGACCATGCACCGACCTCGCCTTGCGCACCAACATGGCGCACTCCACCCTGGTGCACGCCGGCGGGCGCACCATGCACGGGCGTGATCTCTGCGCCGCCATCCTGCGCACCCGTGGCAGCCGTGCGAAGGCGGCACGGCAATTGCATGAAGGAGCGCCATGGAACCGCCCCCGCGTTCGGCCTGCCTTGACAGCCGCGCGGTCTGATGTGGAAGCGAAGCAATATGGAACTGACTCCCCGCGAAAAAGACAAGCTGCTGATCTTCACCGCCGCCCTGCTGGCAGAGCGCCGCAAGGCCCGGGGGCTGAAGCTCAACTACCCCGAGGCGGTGGCCCTGATCAGCGCCGCCGTGATGGAAGGCGCACGCGACGGCAAGACCGTGGCGCAGCTCATGAGCGAAGGCCGCACCGTGCTCACGCGTGACGATGTGATGGACGGCATCCCCGAGATGATTCCGGACATCCAGGTCGAGGCCACTTTTCCCGATGGAACCAAGCTGGTCACCGTGCACCAGCCCATCGTCTGACCCCTTTCCCCCTCTTCTCTCTGTGGAGCCCCCATGCGCATCGCCCTCTCACACCGCCACACAGCCGCTCTTGTTTTCATAGCTGCCAGCGCAATCAGCACGGTCGCCAGCGCCCATACGGGCACTGAATCGCACATCCACAACAGCTTTCTGAGCGGCTTTGCCCACCCCCTGTTCGGCCTGGACCACCTGGCCGCCATGGTGGCTGTGGGCCTGTGGAGCGCCCTGGCCGCCCGCAGCGCCGGGCGCGATCTGCTGTGGGGCCCCGTGGGCTTTGCGGCCATGCTGCTGGTGGGCGCCATGCTGGGCCTGCAGGGTGTGGCGCTGCCTGCGGTGGAGCCGATGATTGCCGCGTCGCTGCTGGTCACGGGCCTGCTGGTCGTGTCGCGCCTGCGTGTGCCCGGGCTGGTGGCAGCGCTGGGGGTGGGCGTGTTTGCCGTGTTCCATGGCGTGGCCCACAGCTACGAGCTGGCGGGCGACGACAGCGTCTGGTTGACCCTGGCGGGCATGCTCACGGCTACCGTGCTGCTGCACAGCGCAGGCCTGGCCGCTGGCTGGGCACTGCGCCACCGCCATGTGTGGCTGGCCCGCGCTGCAGGTGCTGGCGTGGCTGCGTTCGGTGGCGCGCTGCTGGCGCAGATGGCCTGAGCCTTCCCTTCCAAGGAGCCTTCATGATCCCCGGCGAACTCATCACTGAACCCGGCGAGCACGTGCTCAACGCGGGCCGCCGCACCGTCACGCTGGTGGTGCGCAACACCGGCGACCGGCCCATCCAGGTCGGCTCGCACTACCACTTTGCTGAAACCAACAACGCCCTGGGCTTTGACCGCGCCGCGGCACGCGGCATGCGGCTGAACATTGCCTCGGGCACCGCCGTGCGCTTTGAGCCCGGACAGGAGCGCACCGTGGAGCTGGTGGACTACGCGGGCGAGCGCAAGGTTTATGGCTTTCAGGGCCTGACGCAGGGCGCGCTCTGAAACATTGAAACAAATCAGCCTCTAGCGCTTATTGGATAAGCGCAAGCAGCTATCAAAACCATAGTAGACCGTTCTAGCGGAGCACCCCCATGGCAACCATTGGACGACGCGCCTATGCCGAAATGTTCGGCCCCACCGTGGGCGACCGCGTGCGCCTGGCCGACACCGAACTGATCCTCGAAGTCGAGGCCGACTACACCCTGCGCGCAGGCAGCTACGGCGAAGAGGTGAAGTTTGGCGGAGGCAAAACCATCCGCGATGGCATGGCCCAAAGCCAGCGCACCAACGCAGGGGGCGCGGTAGATACGGTGCTGACCAACGCCCTGGTAATTGACCACACTGGCATCTTCAAGGCCGACATCGGCCTGCGCGCGGGCCGCATCGCCGCCATCGGCAAGGCAGGCAACCCCGACACGCAACCGGGCGTGGACATCATCATCGGCCCCGGCACCGAGGTCATCAGCTGCGAAGGCAACATCGTCACCGCGGGCGGCATCGACAGCCACTTCCACTACATCTGCCCGCAGCAGATCGAAGAAGCCCTGGCCAGCGGCGTGACCACCATGCTGGGCGGCGGCACCGGCCCCGCCACGGGCACGCTGGCCACCACCTGCACGTCCGGCCCGTTCAACATGGAGCGCATGCTGCAGGCCGCCGATGCCTTCCCCATGAACCTGGGCTTTCTCGGCAAGGGCAACGCCAGCCTGCCCGATGCGCTGCACGAGCAGATCAACGCGGGTGCCATCGGCCTCAAGCTGCACGAAGACTGGGGCACCACGCCCTCGGCCATCAGCAACTGCCTGGACGTGGCGGACGAGACCGACACGCAAGTCGCCATCCACTCTGACACGCTCAACGAATCCGGCTTTGTGGAGAACACCATCGCTGCCGTGGCCGGGCGCGGCATCTGCGCCTTCCACACCGAGGGCGCGGGCGGCGGGCACGCGCCCGACATTCTGCGCGTGGTGGGTGAGGACAACTTTCTGCCCTCTTCCACCAACCCCACCATGCCCTACACGCACAACACGCTGGACGAGCATGTGGACATGCTCATGGTGTGCCACCACCTCGACGCCAGCATTGCCGAAGACCTGGCCTTTGCCGAAAGCCGCATCCGCAAGGAGACGATTGCCGCCGAAGACATCCTGCACGACCTGGGTGCCATCAGCATGATGAGCAGCGACAGCCAGGCCATGGGCCGCGTGGGCGAGGTCATCCTGCGCACCTGGCAAACCGCGCACAAGATGAAGGTGCAGCGCGGCAGCTTGCAAGGTGACACGGTCCGCAACGACAACACGCGCATCAAGCGCTACGTGGCCAAGTACACCATCAACCCCGCCATTGCCCACGGCATCGCTCACGAGGTGGGCTCGCTCGAAGTGGGCAAGTGGGCCGACATCGTGATATGGAAGCCTGCGTTCTTCGGCGTCAAACCCGCGCTCATCCTGAAGGGCGGCTTGATCGCCATGGCCGCCATGGGCGACCCCAATGCCTCCATCCCCACGCCCCAGCCCGTGCACTACCGGCCCATGTTCGGCGCGTTTGGCGGGGCCATTGCCAAGACCTCGCTCACCTTTGTGTCGCAAGCCGGGTTGAACGCAGGCGTTGGCGAACGCTTTGGTTTGCGCAAGCAGCTCAGCGCCGTACGCAACATCCGTGGCGTGCGCAAGCAGCACATGGTGCACAACAGCTACACGCCGAAGATGGAGGTGGACGCGCAAACCTACACCGTGCGCGCCGACGGCCAATTGCTCACCTGCGAGCCCGCCACGGTGCTGCCCATGGCGCAGCGGTACTTTTTGTTCTGAGCAACGCAGGCCGCCCACGCACCGCACATGCCGGGGCCACAATGCGCGTTTTGTTGATTGCCTGTTGCGACGGAAACCCATGCTCCAAGTCTCCAAACTTCTCCCCCAGGGCCAAGGTCTTGCGCCCGTCCTGCTCAAACGCGCCGCCACCGTTGAACTCGACTGGGACGTGCGCCAGAAAAGCCGCTTTGCCGCCACTGACTCGGCGGGGCGCGAGCTGGGCATCTTCCTGCCGCGCGGCACGCTGGTGCGCGGCGGCGACGTGCTGGTGGCCGAAGACGGCTCCATGGTCCGTGTGATTGCCGCGCCACAACCGGTGCTGGTCATCACCCATTGCCAACACCACGGCACACCGTTCGACCTGACGCGCGCTGCCTACCACCTGGGCAACCGCCATGTGCCCATCGAGCTGCAGCCCGACCACCTCAAGATCGAACCCGACCATGTGCTGGCCGAGATGCTGCGTGCCATGCACCTGATCGTGACCGAACAGAACCTGGCGTTTGAGCCCGAAGGCGGCGCGTACGCAGCGGGGCATGGTGGTGGACACAGCCATGGGGATCATGGTCACGACCATCACCACGGCCACGGCCATTCACACGATCACTCCCATTCGGATGCCCACGACCATGGGCACAGCCACGATCACAGCCATGCCGCCCCCGCTGCAACCGTTGCAACAGCGCCCCGTGGTCGCACCGTGTCCATCCCGGTGGTCGCCCAAGGGCATGTACACGGCCCCCACTGCAACCACGACCACTGAGCCCGCAGCCTTATCCCATGCGCCTGGACCGCCCCACGCCTCTGCCTGCCGCCAGCTTCTTGCAGCTGATGTGGCTGGCCTCGCCCGCGCTGCCCGTGGGTGGGTTCTCTTACTCCGAAGGGCTGGAAAGCGCCATTGAAAACGCGGGCCTCGCCAGCGAAGCCGCCGTGGGCGACTGGCTGCTGGATCAGCTCCACATCACCCAGGCGCGCGGCGACATGGCCCTCATCGCCAAGGCCGTGGGCGCTTGGCGGCGCGGCGACATGGGGCATGTGAAAGAACTCAACGACTGGGTGCTCCACACCCGCGAAACCAGCGAGCTGCGCCTGCAGACCGAGCAAATGGGCCGGTCCATGGCCGACTGGCTGCGCAACCAGTACCAAGGCGACGAGGCCCTGATGCCCGCCGTGCGGCACCTGGCCGCCCTGCCCCCCACCTACCCCGTGGCCTTCGCCCTGGCCGCATCCATCACCCAGGCCCCGGTACGCGAAGTGCTGCTGGCCTACGCCTTTGGCTGGGCCGAGAACATGGTGCAGGCCGCACTCAAATCCATGCAACTGGGCCAAAGCGCAGGCCAGCGCATCCTGGCCCGGCTGGCTGCGGCCATTCCGCTGGCCGCAGACCACGCCGCCAGCCTGATGGACAGCGAGCGCCAGGCGTTTTCGCCCATGCTGGCCATTCTGAGCGCCCAGCACGAAGTGCAATATTCAAGACTTTTTCGCTCCTAGCGCAAGCAGGATCAGCGCAAGCAGCTATCTATTTAATAGCAAATGACGCCATCACCCACACCATGACCACCGCACTGCACCACATCCCGAACCGCACCAAAAACCTGCCCCCCCTGCGCGTGGGCATCGGCGGCCCCGTAGGGTCCGGCAAAACCACGCTGCTGGAAATGCTGTGCAAAGCCATGCGCGATGACTACGACCTCATCGCCATCACCAACGACATCTACACCAAGGAAGACCAGCGCCTGCTCACCGTCAGCGGCGCGCTTCCGCCTGAGCGCATCCTGGGCGTGGAAACCGGCGGCTGCCCCCACACCGCCATCCGTGAGGATTGCTCCATCAACCTCGAAGCCATCGACCGCATGCTGGGCGAGTTCCCCAACGCCGACATCGTGTTTGTGGAAAGCGGCGGCGACAACCTGGCCGCCACCTTCAGCCCCGAGCTGAGCGACCTCACCATCTACGTCATCGACGTGGCCGCCGGCGAGAAAATCCCCCGCAAGGGCGGCCCCGGCATCACCAAAAGTGATCTGTTCGTCATCAACAAAACCGACTTGGCCCCCCACGTGGGCGCCAACCTGGACGTGATGCGCGCCGACACCGAGCGCATGCGCAAGACAGCGCAAGGCCTCAAGCCCTTCGTGATGACCAACCTCAAGACACAGGCGGGCTTGGACGAGGTCGTGAGATTTATCGAGAAGAGCGGCTTGCTCAAGGCCTGAGTACATCGCTCATGGTGGACACCGGCACGTGGGCTGCTGAACACCGTGACTTTGTTCCGCAGAGATCACTCCACGGTCACACTCTTGGCCAGGTTACGAGGCTTGTCCACATCCGTCCCGCGCGCGCAGGCCGTGTGGTAGGCCAGCAGCTGCAGCGGCACCACGTGCAACAGCGGCGAAAGCGCGCCGTAGTGTTCAGGCATACGGATCACGTGCAGGCCTTCGGCGCTTTCGATGTGGGTGTCGGCATCGGCCAGCACGTAGAGCACACCGGCGCGGGCGCGCACTTCCTGCATGTTGCTCTTGAGCTTTTCCAGCAGGGCGTCGTTGGGGGCCACGGTGACGACGGGCATGGCGCTGGTGACCAGGGCCAGGGGGCCGTGTTTAAGTTCGCCTGCGGGGTAGGCCTCGGCGTGGATGTAGCTGATTTCCTTGAGCTTGAGCGCGCCTTCGAGCGCGATGGGGTAGTGCAGGCCACGGCCGAGGAAAAGGGCGTTTTCCATGCGGGCGAAGTCTTCGGCCCAGCTGATGAGCTGTGGCTCCAGCGCCAGCACGGCCTGCAGGGCCACGGGCAGGTGGCGCATGGCTTTGAGGTGTTCGGCCTCTTGCGCTTCGGTGAGGCGCCCCTTGCTCTGGGCCAGTGCCAATGTCAGCAGGAACAGGCCCGCGAGCTGGGTGGTGAAGGCCTTGGTGCTGGCCACGCCGATCTCCACGCCGGCGCGGGTGATGTAAGCGAGCTTGCACTCACGCACCATGGCGCTGGTGGCCACGTTGCAGATGGTGAGCGTGTGCTGCATGCCTAGGCTCTGCGCGTGGCGCAGCGCGGCCAGGGTGTCGGCGGTTTCGCCGCTTTGGCTGATGGTGACGACCAGGGTGCGCGGGTTGGGCACGCTGGTGCGGTAGCGGTATTCGCTGGCCACTTCCACCTGGGTGGGAATGCCCGCGATGTCTTCCAGCCAGTACTTGGCGGTGCAGCCGCTGTAGTAGCTGGTGCCGCAGGCCAGGATGAGGACGTTGTCGATCTCCTTGAACACGCGCCACGCGGCCGCGCCGGGCTCGCCGTGCAGGCCTGCGCCGTCAAACAGCTCGGGCACGATGCCTTCCACGCCTTCGAGCGTGTCAGCAATGGCGCGCGGCTGCTCGAAGATTTCCTT
Organism: uncultured Acidovorax sp.; assembly: GCF_964021665.1. Lineage (NCBI taxonomy): Bacteria > Pseudomonadati > Pseudomonadota > Betaproteobacteria > Burkholderiales > Comamonadaceae > Acidovorax > uncultured Acidovorax sp. The sequence continues at coordinate 14,634 of NZ_CAXIAK010000025.1, read as the reverse complement.
TTGCATGTAGTGGCGATACGGGCCCAGCTCGGCCGCGCCGCTGTGGGCCAGCACAGTGCGCACGGGGCGCTCGGCGGGCGTCAGCGCCTGGCGCGTGGCCGCACCCTGGGCCACGATCCAGTAGCGGCCCAGTTGCAGATCCACCAGGTCACCCTCTTCCAGGTAAACGATCTGATCGGTCACGCCCGCCAGGGCCATGGCGTCGCTGGCCAGGAAGTGTTCCGAGCCGTCTTTGCCTACGCCCAGGATGAGCGGCGAGCCTGCGCGTGCGCCCACCACGCGGTGGGGTTCGTCCTTGTGGATGACGGCGATGGCGTAAGCGCCGTGCAGCTGTGCCACAGCGGCCTGCACCGCCTCAAACAAATCGCCCTGGTAGAGGCTGTCCACCAGGTGGGCGATGACTTCGGTGTCCGTCTGGCTCACAAACACGTAGCCACGGGCCTGCAGGGCGGCGCGCAGTTCTTCGTGGTTTTCGATGATGCCGTTGTGCACCAGCGCCACACGGCCTGGCTGGCTGGCGGCATCGCCCGTGCCTTGGCTGAAATGCGGGTGGGCGTTGTGCATGGCCGGTGCACCGTGCGTGGCCCAGCGGGTGTGGGCGATGCCGGTGGCGCCGTCCAGGTGCTCGACGGTCACTTGTTCCAGCAGTTCGGCCACGCGGGCGGTGCTGCGGGCGCGCTGCAGGCCACCCTGGGGCGTGCCGTTGCGCGACGCATCAAGGCTGGCGGCGTGCACTGCCACACCGCAGGAGTCATAGCCGCGGTATTCGAGCCGTTGCAAGCCCTGCACAAGGATGGGAACGATGTTGCGCGTGGATACCGCGCCGACGATGCCGCACATGGATGGTGCCTCCGATAAAACCAATGCGACGGATGGTAGGCAGGCGTCGGAGAAATATGCAGTTGATTTTTCAATGAAAGTGAAATTTAATTTCTACATCCATCCACATAGAAATAATATTTCATAATCAACTCTTTTATGCAATCAATCACCCTCGATGCCATCGACCTGCAACTGCTGGACTTGCTGCAGCACGATGCCGCCCAAAGCAACCAGGCCTTGGCCGAGCGGGTGCATGTATCGCCCCCCACCTGCCTGCGGCGCGTGAAGCGGCTGCACGATGTGGGCCTGATCGAGCGGCAGGTGGCCCTGCTGCAGCCCGATCGGCTGGCCGCCGTGCAGGGCCACGGGCTGGCCTGCCTTGTGGAAGTGAGCCTGGACCGCCAGAGCGCCGAGGCGCTGGACGCCTTTGAAGCCCGCGCCGTGGCCGACGCCGAGGTGCAGCAGTGCTGGCGCGTGTCGCCGGGGCCGGACTTTGTGCTGGTGGTGCACACGCGCGACATGCCGGGCTACCTGGCGTTGTCGCAGCGGCTGTTCACCGCCGATGCGAACGTGCGCAACGTCAAGGCGTTCTTCAGTACCAAGCGGGCAAAATTTGAAACAAAAGTGCCGCTAGCGCTCAACCCATAAGCGCCAGCAGCTATATCTTCAATAGCAAATCAAGCTGCCGCCGCAGGCCACTCCACCCGCACGGTGCAGCCCTGCCCTACCGCCGCCGTGGCGGTGATGTGGGCGCCGTGGCGTTCGGCAATGGTGCGGCACACGGCCAGGCCTGCGCCCACGCCATCAAATTCGGTTTCGCGGTGCAGGCGCTGGAAGATGCCGAACAGGCCTGCGGCGCGCTCGGGGTTGAAGCCCGCGCCGTTGTCTTGCACTTCCCACGCCACCCAGCCTGCGCCGCGCTCTGCGGGCACGGTGCGCACCGCAATGCTGGGGGCTGGCTGGTGCTGGCTGAACTTGAGGGCGTTGCCCAGCACCTGCACCAGCAGCTCGTGCAGCAGGGCCGGGTCGGCCAGCACGGTGGGCAGGTCAGCGGCCACGCTCCATTGCGCGGCCTCTGCCGTGGGCAGCGCGGCCCGGGCTTTTGCTACCGCGGCAGCCAATGCCACCGGCTGCAGGTGCAACGGCGCACGCCCCACGCGCGACAGGGCCAGCAGCCCGTCCAGCATCTGTGCCATGCGGCGGGCCGATTGCTCCATGGTGCCGACGAACCCTTGCGCCTCTTGCAGCGGCGGGCTTTGCTGCACATCGGCGGGCAGGTCACCCAGCACCTCGCGCACCAGCTTGCCGTACGACGTGATGTGGCGCAGCGGCGCACGCAGGTCGTGCGAGACCACGCGCAAAAACTCTTCCTGCGCAGCTGCCATGTCGGCCACCTGCTGCTGGCTGGCGGCCAGCGCGGCGCGCAATTGGTCAGGCGTGAGGTCGGGGGTCATGTCTTCGTCAAGCATGGCGCTCGGCTCACAGGGTGTCAGGCCTTGGGCAGCTTCTTGGGGCGTTGCCAATTGGCAATGCTGACCTGCTTGCCGCGGGCCACGCTCAGCGCGCCAGGCTCGGTGCTCTTGGTGATGGTGCTGCCACCGCCCACCGTGCCGCCCGCACCGATGGTGACGGGCGCCACCAGCACGCAGTTGCTGCCGATGTGCACATCGGCTTCGATCACCGTGCGGTGTTTGTTGGCGCCATCGTAGTTGGCGGTGATGCTGCCCGCGCCGTAGTTCACGCGCTCACCCACCGTGGCGTCGCCCAGGTAGGCCAGGTGGTTGGCCTTGGCACCATCGGCCAGCGTGCTGTTCTTCACCTCCACAAAGTTGCCGATGTGCACTTCGCGGCCCAGCTGTGCGCCGGGGCGCAGGCGGGCAAAGGGGCCAATCAAGGCGCCCTCGCCCACGGTGGCGCCGGCCTTTTCGCCGTCAATGTGGGTGTAGGGGTGGATGACTGCGCCCGCCGCGATGCGCGCGTTGGCGATGCAGCAGTTGGCGCCAATGCTCACGCCCTCGCCCAGTTCCACGCGGCCGGTGAAGACGCAGTTCACGTCGATTTCTACATCCTGCCCGCAGACCAGTTCGCCGCGCACGCCGGTGCGGGTGTCGTCGCGCAGGTCAAAGCGGGCCGGGTCGGCCAGGCGCACGCCCTGCTCCATCAAGGCGCGGGCCTGGCGCAGCTGGTGGGCGCGCTCCAGCTCGGCCAGTTGCAGGGGGCTGTTCACGCCCGCCACCTGCAGGGCATCGGTGATGCGGTGGGCCACCACGGGCACGCCATCGGCCACGGCCATGGCGACCACGTCTGTCAGGTAGTACTCGCCCTGGGCGTTGTGGTTCGTCAGCCGCGCCAGCCAGGGCGTGAGCAGCCGCGCGGGCACGGCCATGATGCCGCTGTACACCTCGGTGATGGCGCGCTGGGCGTCGGTGGCGTCTTTGTGCTCAACGATGCCTTGCACGGCGCCCTCGGCATCGCGCACGATGCGGCCATAGCCGGTGGGGTCGGGCAGCGTGACGGTGAGCAGCGCCAGCCGCTCGCCACCGCTGGCAGCCACCAGGGCGCGCAGGGTGTCGGCCTGGGTCAGGGGCACATCTCCCGAGAGGACGACCGCCGTGCCGTCCGCAGGCAAATGGGGCACGGCCTGCTGCACGGCGTGGCCGGTGCCCAGTTGCGGCTCTTGGCGCACAAACTTCAGATCAAAATGGGCTGTAGCGCTTGCTGCGCCTGCGGTAGCTGCTTCTACTTCTGTAGCACCATGGCCCGTGATGACGATGGCGCTGCGGGCCTGCAGGTGGGCTGCCTGGTCCAGTACATGGTGCAGCAGGGGGCGCCCGGCCAGGCGTTGCAGCACTTTGGGGGTGCGGCTTTTCATGCGCGTGCCTTTGCCGGCCGCCATGATGAGGATGTCGAGTGAAGTCATGAAAGCAAATCCGTGGGTGGGCGCAGCGGGCAGCCGCCGCGCGGGTTGCCGCCGATTATCGGCGCTGGCCCGCCACGCGTTGGCCCGCTATGTAAACAATAGCTGCCTGCGCTTTTGCGGCGGGCGCCACAGGCACTTTTTGCGTGATATGGCGGCGCTAAAGCACCGCGCTACAGCAGGGGCAGCAGCCGGGGCGGCCGGTCGTAATACTCGGCAATGCGCGCCAGCGCCCGGGTGTTGAGCATGCGCAGCCGCCCGTTCTTGAGTTCGTGCAGACCCAGGGCCGACAAGCGCCGCAGCGTCTTGTTGGTGTGCACCAGCGAGAGCCCCAGCGCATCGGCAATGTGCTGCTGGTTGAGCGGGAATGCCACCGAGCCGCCTTCCACCAACCCAATGCGTTCCATGCGCCGGTACAGGTGCATGAGCAGCATGGCCACGCGCTCAGTCGCGTTGCGCCGGCCTGCCGTGAGCAGGTGGTCGTCCACATGGCCTTCTTCGTGCGCCGACAGCCAGGTGATGTCATAGCCCAGACGCGGGTGCTCGCGAAACAGCGTCCACAGGCCATCGCTGGGGAACACGCACAGCGTGCAATCGGTAAGCGCCTCCACCCCGTGCATCGAGGCATCGCCAAACTCTTGCTGCAAGCCCACCAGGTCGCCGGGCAGCAAGAAGTTCAGGATCTGGCGCCGCCCGTCGCTGAGCGTTTTGTAGCGAAACGCCCAGCCCGAATACAGCGTGAAAAGGCGGGCATTGGCCTGGTTTTCATGCACCACAGCGCCGCCTGCGGGCACCGTGGCCGTGTCTGCCCGAAAGCGCTGGATAAAGTCCAGCTGCTCGGGCTGGACAGGGGTGAACGCCCCGGTGCGCCGCAGCCTGCAAGCATCGCAGGCGGGGGGACAAGCGGAGGTGGGAAGGGTGGCGTTCATGGTGGCGCCATTCTATGGATGCGACCGACGGTGCTAGCCCGCGCGCTGTGGGCATGGGCACCACAAATGCCGCCGGCGCTATGTCTTAGTACATTGCGGCGCAGCCAGGGGCCGTCTTATATTGGGCCGCTCTTATGAACACCGCACTCTACGAAGTCCTCTATGTGAGCACCCTCGCCCCCGACCAACCGCTGCAGGTGGTGGCCGAGATTGCAGCCCACGCCCGCCCGGTCAATGCCGCGATGGACATTACCGGCCTGCTGATCTTTGACGGCCAACGTTTTTGCCAGCAACTGGAAGGGCCGCAGAAGGCTGTGCTCAAACTGATGGAGCGCATCCGCGACGACACACGCCATGTGAACGTGGAAGTGGTGCACCACGGCCTGCTGGAGGCGCGGCGGTTTCGGGAGTTCAGCTTGGCATTCAGCACCGTAGAAGACGAAGAGGCCCTGGCACGCATGGAGCAACTGGACGGCCAAGCAGCGCTGGCCGCCTTCGAAGTGGTGCGCGAATCGCTGGTGCTGTGAGCCGACGCCACCTGCACCAACCGCATCAAAAGCTATTATTTTGATAGCTACTGGCGCTTGATATTCAAGCGCTGCAGCCGCTTTTCATGCATATCTCTTTTTCGCCGGGCGCTGCGGTGGCCATCACCCGGCCCAGGGCAAATCCTGCCAACCCTGCACCCAGACGCCCCGCCGCTGCCGTGACCTGGACCGCAGCTGCGCCTACGGCCCGCCCAGCGCCCGCCAGTGCACGCACCAGCTCTTGCAACGGCAGCACCACGCCCAATTCCCAGTCTCGGGCGGCGCGCGCGCGGTGGTGGTGTGGCGGTACGGCAACGGGGTCCCACTGAAAGAGCACGGGCGCATCAGCATCGCCCGCCCCGGGCAATGCCCAGGGCTCCAGCACCACATGCTGGCCCACGGCAACGGGCAGCGCATCGCCCGCCTGCAGCACCAGGTCTTGCGCAGACGGACCGCCGGTCAACCACACCCGGCCTTGGGCAATGTGCAGCACCCCCGACTCACGCGGCTCGAGCGACAGCGCCCGCCCGGGTGCCAGGCGCCAGCACCCCGCTGCCGCGCGGCGGCGCACCGGAGGCTGTGCGCAGGGTTGCAGTGGGGGAACAAGGGGGCGGGCTGGCATGGTCGGCTCCTGAATGAAAGAGTGGTCTAGGCCTGCATGGTGCGCGCGCGGGCCTGCACAGTCCAATGAAAACGCGCTACGCTATTGATTCCGATAGCGCATCAATCAAACCCCATGACTCCTGCCGAAAACGCCCCCGCCATCGTCCGCACCCGGGCTGTTGCCACCGGCCACTGGCGCGCCTTTCTGGCCGTGGCCAAGCACCTCAACTTCCGAGCGGCGGCGGATGAACTGGCGCTTACCCAATCGGCGGTCAGCCGGCAGATCCAGGCGCTGGAAGACGAGGTGGGCGTGCCTTTGTTCTTGCGCCACACGCGTGCGGTGGAGCTGACCAGCGCAGGTGCACAACTGCACCGCGCCGTGGGGCCGGCCATTGAACGCATGGACGCCGCCGTGCGGCTGGTGCGCCAGACGGCCGGGCGGCGCAGCGTTGCCATTACCACCTGGGCCAGCTTTGCATCGATGTGGCTCATCCCCCGGCTGGAGGAATTCCAGCGCGATCACCCCGGCATCGACATTCGCATTGATGCCAGCGACGCGCAGCTGGACCTGGACACCTCGGACGTGGACCTGGCCCTGCGCTACAGCGTGCCCGGCCCCGCCACGCAAGGCGGCATGCGCCTGTTTGGCGAGCAGCTGGCCGTGGTGGCCAGCCCCTGGCTGCTCAAAGGCAAGCCCGAGCTGCGCACACCGGCCGACGTGGCCCAGTTCACCCTGATCGAGGCGAGCGACGCGCACCGCTCCGCCCACCTGGAGTGGCTGAGCTGGCGGCGCTGGCTGGACATCCACGGCGTGGACAAGCTGCAGCCCGAGCGCTGGCTGTATTTCAACTACGCGCACCAGATTGCCCAGGCCGCCCTGAGCGGCCAGGGGCTGGCGCTGTCGCGCATGCCCCTGATTGCCGACGCGCTGGCAGCAGGGGACCTGCTGGAGGTGCTGCCCCGGCACCGCATCGACACACCGCTGGCCTACTGGCTCATGGTGGGCCCACGCAGCGCACAGCGGCCCGAAGTCAAGGCGTTTTGCACCTGGCTGGCAGCACAGGCTGAAATCACGCGAGCGGCCATTGGCGATGGGCCCGACCCCGACACGCAAGACCACCTCGACTGAAAGGCCCCTGTGAAAACACCAGTCACCGCCGCAACCTCTCGGAGGACACTTCGCACTGGCCATGGGCTGCCCCACCGCAGCGCCCGCTCACACCAAGCCGGGGCACCCCGCTGACCACGGCCCCGCCCCTGCCGCCACCATGCACCCGATCGAGGCCCCAACGACAACTTTCGCCTGCTGATACGCCAGGCGTCGGCCTTGTGCGTGCTGGTGCACAGCCTGTACATCGCGCTTTTTGTGTGGGCCAACGTCGATGCTCTGGCCTGGCTGAATGTGGCCAGTGTGCTCACCCATTGCGTTGCGTTCTGGCTGTCGCGCACCGACCGCCACGTCAGGGCCGCATCCCTGGTGCTGATCGCCGATATCACCGTGCACGCCATCGCCGCCACGGTGGTCATCGGCTGGGAGGCGGGCTTTCATTACCTGATGCTGCCCGTGGTGCCGGTGGCCATGTTGTCATCCAGCGAACACCGGATGACCAAGAACGCCATCGCACTGTGCCTGTCTGCCATCTACCTGGGCCTGGACGGCTGGAGTGACAACAACCCACCGCAGTACCTGCTGGACGACACCTTGCTGGACTTGCTGCGCGACCAGAACATCCTCACGCTGCTGCTGGCCTTCATCGTCCTCTCGCGCGGCTACTACAACGTGGTCACCCAGGCGCAGGCGGCACTGGCCAAGGAAGCGTCCACCGACCCACTCACTGGCGCCGTGAACCGCCGCCGCATGATGGACATGGGGCGCAGCGAAATGGCAAAGCAGCAGCACGGGGAGCCTCCCCTGGCCCTGCTGCTGTGTGACCTCGACCATTTCAAGCGCATCAACGACACCCATGGCCACCGCGCAGGGGACCTGGTTCTGCAGGATTTTTATCGCCGCGCGTTGGGGGTGACCCGATCCACCGACACGATCTGCCGCTGGGGTGGCGAAGAGTTCCTGATTCTGTTGCCGGACACCCCCACCACAGGGGCCTGCAACCTGGCAGAGCGCCTGCACCAGGCCATTGTCACCACCCCGTTCAGGGTGGGCTCAGGCAAAGTGCTGCATGTGACCGTGACCATCGGCGTGGCCACCGTGCGCGCCGGTGAAGACTTGCTGGACGCAGTGCACCGCGCAGATGCAGCGCTGTACCAGGGCAAGCAGCAAGGGCGCAACCGGGTCGTAAGGGCCAGGCGCCCACGGGGCAGGATGCGCGGCCCGAGCGGGCGCGCAGCCCTGCCATGCGGCAAGACTGAGCCCCCCAAAAACGCCGGTCAGCCCAGCGTCACGCGGGCAAACTTGCGCTTGCCCACTTGCACGACATAGGTGCCAGCCTCCAGCTTCAAGCCCTTGTCGCTGACCACGCTGCCATCCACACGCACGCCGCCGCCGTCAATCAAACGGTTGGCCTCGCTGGTCGATGGCGCCAGATTGGCCTGTTTGAGCAAGGCACCAATACCCAGAGGCGCGCCGGACAACGCCACATCAGGAATATCGTCGGGCACGCCGCCCTTGCTGCGGTTGATGAAGTCTTGCTCGGCCGCATCGGCCGCTGCAGCGCTGTGGAAGCGGGCCGTGATTTCCTTGGCAAGCGCCACCTTCGCATCCTTGGGGTTGCGCCCGCCCGCCACTTCGGCCTTGAGCGCGGCGATCTCGTCCAGGCTCTTGAAGGACAACAAGGTGTACCAGTCCCACATCAGGGTGTCCGAAATCGACAGCACCTTCGCAAACATGGTGTTGGCGTCTTCGGTGATGCCGATGTAGTTGTTCTTGGACTTGGACATCTTGTCCACGCCATCCAGCCCCACCAGCAAAGGCATGGTGAGCACGCACTGCGGCTCCTGGCCATACTCCTGCTGCAAATGGCGGCCCATCAGCAGATTGAATTTCTGGTCCGTGCCGCCCAGCTCCAGGTCGCTCTTGAGGGCCACGGAGTCATAACCCTGCAGCAGGGGGTAGAGGAATTCATGCAGGCTGATCGAGCTGCCATCGGTGAAGCGCTGGTGGAAGTCGTTGCGCTCCATCATGCGGGCCACCGTGTACTTGGCCGACAGCTGGATCATGCCGCGCGCGCCCAGGGCGTCACACCACTCGCTGTTGTAGCGAATTTCCGTGCGCGCCGGGTCCAGCACCTTGGCGGCCTGGGTGTAATAGGTTTCGGCGTTGAACTTGATCTGCTCGGGCGTGAGCGGCGGGCGCGTGCTGTTCCGGCCTGAAGGATCACCAATCAGCGTTGTGAAGTCGCCGATCAGAAAAATCACCTGGTGGCCCAGGTCCTGCAGCTGCCGCATCTTGTTGAGCACCACCGTGTGGCCGATGTGGATGTCAGGTGCCGTGGGGTCAAGGCCGAGCTTGATACGCAGGGGCTTGCCCGTGGATTCGGAGCGCGCCAGCTTCTTGGCCCACTCGTCCTGCGGCAGCAACTCTTCCACGCCCCGCAGCGAGACTTCCAGGGCCTTTCGTACACCATCGGACAGCGGGCTTGTTGTAACAGCAGATTGATTCATAAGGGTTTTTTTCGATGTCTGGGGATCGCGCGCCGCTATACTCGGGCTCCATTGCAAAGGCGGATTCTAGTAGGGCCGCCGTTTCGGCACTGGATTCACTGGCCGAAATTTGCCTTGTATCCATCTCAGTGCCTCCACGTGCCGCAGAGCCACCCGCTCCCGGCTCAGACGTTGACACACCAATTCTGGGGATAGAACTTGATTCACGGCTTGACCACCGCCAGCCTGGCTTTGCTTGATCGCCTGTCCCAAACCGCCCAAAAACACCCCAAGCGCATCACCGCTGCAGTGGCTGCTGTGCTGCTGACAGGCGGCGGCGGGGCGTTTGCTGTGGCATCGCTTGGCCCCGATGCCGCGAACCTGCCCACCAAACTGGTGAGCTATCCGGTTGAATCGCTGGTAGAAAACCTTTCCCTCGAGGCACTGGAAGCACCAGGCTTCTCGCTGTACCGGTCTGAGCAGACCCGCAGTAGTGACACCGCTGAATCGCTGCTGCAACGCATGGGCGTTGCCGATCCAGCCGCGGCGGCATTCTTGCGCTCTGACAACACGGTGCGCCAGAACTTGCTGGGCCGCGCGGGCCGCCTGGTTTCCGCAGAAACTACGGACGACCACAGCCTGGTACGCCTGACTGCACGTTGGGCCCCCGACGACAGCGGCACCTTCCGCCGACTGGTGGTCGAACGCAAGGGCGAAGGCTTCGCCTCCCGCATCGAAACCGCTCCCCTCACCAAAGGCACCCGCCTGGCTGGTGGCGTGATTCGCAGTTCATTGTTTGCAGCCACAGACGCAGCCAACATTCCCGATGCCGTCGCAATGCAAGTGGCGGAAATCTTCTCCGGCAACATCGACTTCCACCGCTCCCTGCGCAAGGAAGACCGCTTCGCCGTGGTGTACGAAACACTCGAGGCCGATGGTGAGCCGCTGCGCAGCGGCCGCGTGCTGAGCACCGAGTTCAGCAATAACGGCAAGACATACGAAGCCGTGTGGTTCCAGGAACCTGAGGCATCCAAAGGCGCCTACTACACCCTCGATGGTGAAAGCATGCGCCGCGCGTACCTTGCTTCCCCCGTCGAGTTTTCTCGGGTGACCAGTGGCTTCAAAATGCGGATGCACCCGATCCTGAACACCTGGCGTGCACACCTTGGCACCGACTACGCAGCCCCTACAGGCACCCCGGTGCGCACGGTGGGTGATGGTGTGGTGGAGTTTGCAGGGGTACAGAACGGTTTTGGCAACGTGGTCTTCGTCAAGCACCGCAACCAGCATGTGACCGTGTACGCCCACCTGAGCCGCATTGATGTCAAGAATGGCCAGTCGGTAGAACAAGGCCAAACCGTGGGTGCCGTGGGCGCCACGGGCTGGGCGACCGGGCCGCACCTGCATTTCGAGTTCCGCATCAACGGTCAGCACCAGGACCCACAAACCATAGCCCAGCAAAGCGAGGCAGCAGCACCCGTCTCTACTGCGGCGCGGCCCGCCTTCCAGCGCCTGGCCGCCGCCATGCGCACCCAACTGTCGTCAGCAGACCTGATCCAGCAGGCCAGCGCTCAGTAAAAGTATTCATCCCCCGCCTGCACACAGCAAGCGGGCTGAATGCGCCAGACGCCACAACCATGGGTGATCTCTACATCGGACTGATGTCTGGCACCTCGCTGGATGGGGTGGATGCTGTTCTGGTGGACTTTGCTGGAAAACGCCTCCAGGTACTGGGACACCGATCTGCCCCTTTTTCTGACGGGCTCAAAAGCGAGCTGCTGGCCCTGAACACGTCTGGAGCCGACGAGTTGCACAGAGCCGCCCTCGCGGGCAACGCCGTCTCTCGCATCTATGCATCTCTGGTCCAGCAACTGCTGAGTGACCTGCAACTCAACGCTCGTCGAATCAGCGCCCTGGGCGCCCATGGACAAACCGTCCGCCATCGCCCCCAGGAATTCGACGGGACGGGCTACACACTGCAGCTGCAAAACCCCGCCTTGTTGGCGGAGCTCACCGGCATTCGTGTGGTGGCCGACTTCCGCTGCCGCGACGTCGCGGCAGGCGGCCAGGGCGCACCTTTGGTTCCTGCATTCCACCACGGTGTTTTCCGCAAGCCCAACCAGACGGTGCTGGTGCTCAACATTGGCGGCATCTCCAACATCAGTGTGCTACCAGCGCAAGGACTGGTGATCGGCTTTGATTGCGGCCCCGGCAATGCGCTCATGGACTACTGGTGCCAACAGCACACCGGCGCACCCTACGATGCTCAAGGCCGCTGGGCGGCCCAGGGCACTGTGCACCCGGCCCTGCTGGAAACCTTTTTGAAAGAGCCGTTCTTTCAAAAAGCGCCACCGAAAAGCACCGGAAGGGATTTGTTCAATGTGGCGTGGCTCAACAGCAAGTTGCAGCACTTTGCGGACCTGCACCCCGCCGATGTACAAGCCACTTTGACCGAGCTGACCGCCCAGGCTTGCGCAAACACAGTCAAACAATACGGTGGAGGTGCGACTTTGATGGCTGTATGCGGTGGCGGCGCGCTCAACAACCACCTGATGCACCGACTGAAGGACTTGTTGGCCCCATTACCCGTGGAGCCAACGGATGTACTGGGCCTGCCTGTGATGCAGGTGGAAGCCTGTGCCTTTGCGTGGCTGGCTCGTCAAACCATCCTCGGGCAAGCAGGGAACCTTCCAAACGTCACGGGCGCACAAGGCGCCCGTGTTTTAGGGGCCATCTACCCCGCTTGATGCCCTTTTGCAGGGCTTGGCCTGGTCAGGCAGAGAAGCTGGAACCGCAACCACAGGTGGTGGTAGCGTTCGGGTTCTTGATCACAAACTGTGCGCCTTGCAGGTCTTCCTTGTAGTCGATCTCAGCGCCCACCAGATACTGGTAGCTCATCGCGTCGATCAACAACGACACCCCGTTCTTGGTCATGGTGGTGTCGTCGTCATTGGTGATTTCATCGAAGGTGAAACCGTACTGGAAGCCAGAGCAGCCACCGCCTTGGACGAAGACGCGCAGTTTCAAATCTGGATTCCCCTCTTCAGCAATCAGATCCGCAACCTTGGCCGCAGCGCTGTCAGTGAACAGAATCGGCGCGGGCATTTCGGTGGGGACATTTTCAGCAACTGTACTCATGGGGACTCCGGATTCAAAAATTGCATGAGATGGTACTGCAACACCCCCATGCGCTCAGCTCACTGGTTGTTTGACGTTAGTTTGAGTGGGGGCTTTTCTTCAATCAACACGGCTGCAGGTTGCAACTGACCCGCAATCGTCGCCCCTTGGTGCATCTCCAGAGCCCTGTAGTTCACATTGCCTGTGATGCGCGCCTTGGGCTGCAGTTCCAGCAGCTCCGCAGCATGCACTGGCCCCACCACCGACCCATTCACGATCACATGGTCAGCATGCACAGCTCCCTCCACTCGGGCCGTTTCGGAAATCACCAAGATGCTGGGTTGCTCGGTCGAAGCGCGGATATCACCCACCACATCCCCGTCGATCCGGATTCCTTCTTCAAACAGAACATTGCCTTCGATGCGGGTGCCATGGGCAATCAAGCTTTTGATGGGCGGCTGCTTCTTGCGAGAAAACATTGGAACTCCTCCTCAGACGCCTTTGCGGCGCTCCACTACGAAATCATTGAGACACCGCACCACCACGCCAGGCAGAAAGCCCCAGCACCAGTGCATTGCGCACACGTTCGCAAGCCCCCTCGGCGGACTCAATCCAGATCTACCGCCTGGATTGCCCGAATGGTCTGGCCTTCATAGACACGGGCGGTCACGGTTTTTACCACGACATTCAGAGGCAAAGCGAATACGCCCCCCAAGCGACGGTACTGGCGAAATTGGATCGCCTGCCCTTCGGGCGGGAAGGCCTGCGTCCAAGGCTTGCCGTTGAGAACACCTGCAAGCACCAATTCCAGGCGCCCTTTGAATTCCGGCGCATTGCGTGCAGCGGCAGCCTGAATGACCAGCACCTGCCACTTCAGCTGCGCACCACCCACCAACTCCGCCTTCAGGCCACGTATGGTGACGCCATCCGATTTGGCCGCAGGAATGAGTTTTTCAAAAAAACCCAGATCGTCTCGCAGGGCGCGATTCTCCGCTTCCAGCTGTTTCACCTGGGCAGTCAAGCGCTCCAGTGTTGCACGATCAGCAGTCAAGAGACTCTCCGCCGTTTGCGACAGCAACTGGGTTTGCTGTGACTGCTCCCGCAATCGATCAATCTCGGCGCGCAGTTGCATCACCTCCTGCCGCGAAGTGGGCTCAAGGCCTGCAATCGACTTACCAAACTCAAAAGCCCACAAAGCGGTGGCTGCGCTCAGGCCCAAGGCAAGCGCCAATACCAGCCAGCGCAGGGGCCACGGCATCGCACTGCGAATGGCCACCCTGGGTGCGCTAATGGTCAACCGCCGACGAAGCAAACGAAAACGCATGTACGAACCATCCCCCCTGAAGAAGCACGCACCATAAACGCAAAAACCGCCCGAAGGCGGTTTTTGCAGAGGCCGGGGGAAAACCCGGTCTCCTGAAGGCTGCGAAGATTAACGCTTCGAGAACTGCTTTGCACGACGTGCAGAGTGCAGACCCACCTTCTTACGCTCCACTTCACGTGCATCACGTGTCACGAAGCCGGCTTGGCTCAGTGCAGACTTGAGTGTTGCATCGTAGTCAATCAGAGCGCGGGTGATGCCGTGACGGGTCGCACCGGCTTGACCGGATTCACCACCGCCGTGGACATTGACCTGGATGTCGAAAGTTTCGACATGGTTGGTCAGCACCAGGGGTTGCTTGGCAATCATGATCGATGTTTCGCGGCCGAAGTAGGACTGGATGTCCTTGCCGTTCACAGTAATCTTGCCGGAGCCTTTTTTCAGAAACACGCGGGCGACGCTGGACTTGCGACGGCCGGTGCCATTGTTCCATTCACCAATCATTCTCAAGGCTCCTTAGATTTCCAGCACTTTGGGCTGCTGGGCGGCGTGGGGATGCTCAGCACCACCGTACACCTTGAGTTTCTTGATCATTGCATAGCCCAGGGGACCCTTAGGCAGCATGCCCTTGACAGCCTTTTCCAGAGCACGACCAGGGTGCTTGGCTTGCATGTCGCGGAAGTTGGTGGCCGTGATACCGCCGGGATAGCCCGAGTGACGGTAGTACACCTTGTCCAGGGACTTGGTGCCGGTAACCTTGAGTTGGGCTGCGTTGATAACGACGATGAAGTCACCGGTATC